>JAQVZR010000016.1 GCA_028708105.1 Desulfoplanes sp.
TTCAATCAACCTGTCATCACCGAAATAAATGAATAAGCCGCCATCTTTGATGCCTTTGACTATTTCAAGTTTTGCCTTGGCTATTTCTTCAATGGAAGGAAAAACGCTCTGTTTGATTCCCTGACCGTGTTTGAAAATATTGCCCTGCCCCTGCGGGAGAGGACACGACTTCCATCTTCGGAAATCAAGGCCCAGGTCATGGATAAAATTGAACAGCTTGAACTGATGGAGGTCCCGTATAAATATCCCACCCAGCTCTCAGGCGGGATGCAGAAGAGGGTGGCTCTGGCCCGGGCACTGATCAACAATCCCAAAATTGTGCTCTTTGATGAGCCGACCACCGGCCTTGATCCCATCCGCAAAAATGCCGTGCTGACCATGATCGCCCATTACCAGCAGCAGTTTAATTTTTCAGCAGTGCTTGTCAGTCATGACATCCCGGACGTCTTTTATATTTCCGACCGCATTGCCATCATCGACGACGCAAAAATCTTGTTCCAAGGCACTCCGACAGAACTGGAACAAATAGATCAACCGGTTATCAATCAATTCATTCACAGCCTGGACCTGCTCAAGGAAGACTTAACCGGCCTGACAAACCGCCACACCCTGGAACAGGCTTTCACCAAAGCCCAGATGTCCCAACAGGTCAGCGGTCCCTTTTCTCTGATCAGCCTTACAATTCTGGGTCTCGCAGCCATTACAAGCCATATTGGCGCCATTGCAGCCCATCATGTGCTTGAAAATTTTGCTCACGCATGGCAAGGGGCTATATCTTCCCAGACAATTATCGCCAGATATGATGAGCTCACGGCTGTGGCTCTCGTGCCGGCAGCAGAAGTCAGGCAGGTTGAGGGTATGCTCCAAGCACTTTCGAACATGTCCCAGACGGCCCAACATTTTACCATACCGGGGTATGGGGGAGACGACATCACGGCCACACTTCTGGCAGGTGCCGTCCCTGTGCGGGCCTCAGATTCCTTGGAACAGCATGTCGCTGATGCCCGCAACCAACAAACCCCGCTGACAACTATTATCTGCTCTGGCCCCAGGCCCGGATCAATCTCTTAAGGATCGCACAATGTCGAATATAAAAAAATTCAAGCAGGAATCCATCGTAGGCATCTTTTTTCTCATCGGCTGTCTTTGCGTGGGCTATTTGACGGTTAAGCTCGGCAAGATGGAGATACTGGGAGGAGACTACTACACCATCAACGCCAGGTTCACCAACGTCACCGGGCTCAAATCCGGCGGGTTTGTCCAGCTTGCCGGTGTCCCCATCGGTCAGGTGGAAGCCATTACTCTGAACACAAAAGACCAGGTGGCCATGGTCCGGATGAAAATCCAAAAAGGAATCCCTATCGATGAGGACGCCATTGCCTCGGTAAAGACCAGCGGCCTTATCGGGGATAAATATATCAAGATATCTCCCGGCGGGGCAGACACCCTTATTCCTCCGGACGGAACCATCGTGGATACCGAATCCACCGTTGATATCGAAGAATTAATCAGCAAATATGTCTTTGGAAAAGTATAATAATTCAAGCGTATTGTGCATCTACCATACCTCATGTCTGACTAACCGGTAACCAACCATGAAACAAATCATTCTTACCATCGCCCTTATCCTCATCCTGCCGCACGCCCTTTTTGCAGGCGGAGCCATGGATCATGTGCAAGCCAATGTAAATAATGTCCTGACCATTTTAAGCGATCCCCAATACAAGTCCGAAGAAGGCAAAAAGCGTCAACAGGAGAAACTTGTTCAGGCTGGAGAACAACTTTTTGATTTCGACGAAGTGACCAGACGTTCTGTTGGTAACTATTGGAAAGATTTTTCCAGGGAACAAAAAATTGAATTCAGGGATCTGTTCTCCAAACTTCTGCAAAAAATATATATGGATAAAATCCAGTCCTATGACGGGGAAAAAGTCATCTTTGACAAGGAAATTCCCCTCTCCAGCACCAAGACAAAAGTGAGCACACATATCCTTTGGAAAGGCAAAGAAGTCCCCCTGGACTACATGTTGCGCGTCGAAGACAATGCATGGAAGGTCTATGATGTCATTGTCGAAGGGGTCAGCCTAGTCAAGAACTACCGGTCCCAGTTCCGATCCATCCTTTCCAAGAACCCACCCAGTGTCCTGCTGGAACAGGTCAGAACAAAAATTGAACAGCCCACAACCTAAAGGTGACTCCCCGTGACGTACCACGCACCACAACAAGCCCTTCCCCTGCTGCGCTATGGGCTTTCAACCGTCTACCTGCTAAGTCTCATCGTGCTGCTTACCCTGTACGCCACGGGTTGTGCCCAAAAAACATCTGAACTTTCTGCTCCGGCAAACCATATGCAGCCCATTCAAAAGGTTTCCCCTCAATCTGCCCCTGTTGTACCGACGGAGCAGGAAGAGGAGCCTCCGGCTGACGACATCCATGACGGCTATGAAGATCTGGACGAGTATGAAGATGAAGGTCCCATTATCGCCGACCCTCTGGAGCCCTTTAACCGTGCCATGTTCGCGTTTAACGACAAACTGTATTATTGGGTGCTCAAACCCACGTCTTCTGTATACGCTTCCATATTCCCCCAGCAATTCCGCAATGGTATCCAGAACATTTTCTACAATCTGGCTTTTCCCATCCGCTTTGTGAGCAATGTACTTCAGTTCAAACTGAAAAAAGCGAGTCAGGAGATCGGCTGTTTTGCAGTGAACACGACCTTTGGCATCGGCGGACTGGTCAAGATCTCCGATCACATAGAGCCCCTTCAGGATATCTCTCCGGAAGATCTTGGGCAGACCCTTGCCCATTACGGCATAGGCGATGGTGTATATATCGTCTGGCCCATTTTCGGCCCATCGACTCTGCGTGACAGCACCGGGAAAGTCGGCGAATACTTTCTTGACCCCACCTTTTATTATATTGATGACCTGGAAACCTCCGTGGGGATAAAAGCTGGACAAACCATCAACTATACATCCCTGCATCAAAAGGACTATGATGATCTCAAAGAGGCAGCCTTTGATCCTTATGAATCTCTGAAAGATTTTTATATCCAGTACCGTCGACACCTTATTCGTCAATAATTATCAATCTGGTCCCCAGATATACAAAAGCGCTGCTTCCATACGGAAACAGCGCTTTTGTTGTATGCTGAACAAGCCCAAGGAATATCTACGTTATTATCCCCGGCTTTTAAGTCCCAATTTTGCAACCACGTTGTCTGCAGCTTCCCGGGTAAAGGCCTGTTCATCCAGGGCATCTTTTCTACTGGAATCAATGAGGTTCTCAGGTGCATTTTTGAGTTCATCGCGGGGAGTGACCTCATAGGAAGCGGGAAAAGAATCTGTATAATACATCTCCTGAAATCCTATGAATTTAAGGGCATGAGCTGTGGAATCAAGGATAGCAAGTTCATCCTTGTCCAAAAGCCCAATCTCCTTGGCCCGGAGCAGACCGGCAAAACACTCACCGCCCTGGGTGCAGGCGATATGGCCGTGTCTGTTGACCTTGAGCATGCCTTCAATGATCTCCTGCTCGCAAACCTGAACGACGGCAAAAATCCCCCCATGTTTCTCGTACGCGCTGGCCAGACTGCGGACACGGGGAAAGGATACAGGATTACCGATCATGGCCGCCTGAGCAACACTGGGCCGTACGGTGACGGGTTCATACACCCGACATCCCGCAGGCTGGCGGTAATAGTTAAATACCGGATCAGCATGGGCAGACTGAACACCAATAATCTTGGGCAGCTCAGCAATCACTCCCAGATCAAGAAGTTTGAGGAATCCACACATAATGGCCGTTATATTCCCGGCATTACCGATGGGTACGAATACAGCCTTGCCCGCCAGATCCCAATCATACCACTGGGCCACTTCATAGGCATAGCTTTCCTGTCCCAGAATGCGCCAGGCATTTTTGGAATTAAGCAAAGCCACCCTGTAATTATCGGCCAGATATTCGACAACTTTCATGCAGTCGTCAAAAACCCCGGGCACCTCAAGAACCTGAGCACCGCTGCCCAGCGGCTGCGCCAATTGCTGCGCAGTGACCTTTCCCTTGGGCAGTAATACAACCGACTTGAGAGGCTCGCCGATGTAGGAAGCATACAGGGCTGCAGCAGCAGACGTATCTCCAGTGGAAGCACAAATGGTGATCACATGCTCCCAACCGTTTTTCCGCACCAGGTGTTTCAGATAGCTGAAGGCACAGGCCATACCCCGGTCCTTGAACGACGCACTGGGATTCTGGCCGTCATTTTTATAGGCCAGAGGCTGACCGGCATAATCCTCCAACGCCTTGGAAGCACGGATAATAGGAGTATTTCCTTCCCCCAAATACACAATGTCTTCGGGTTCAAGCACCGGCGCCATGAGCTCGTAAAAACGAAAAATTCCACGCAGTGACGTCGTCTTGGTCGCAGCACGGGCATCGAAGGTTGCCCGCCACTCGGCACCATTTTTCTGCTCTGTCAAACGTGACCGGCCAGTATCTTCTAGCAAAAAAACGCCACCACATTTTGGGCAGGTGTAATACAGCTCGTCAATGGGATAGGTCGTGCCACATTCCAAACAATAATACTGCATCGTGCCCCGATAGTCGGGAAAATCTTTAGGATGTTCCATGCCTCTTCGCTCGCTGTATGTAGATAGTTCTCAATGGATTGATTTGAGTGCCCTAACGTTAAAGAACAAAAAGGTCCAAAAGTGCACCAAACAAAAATGCTATGGCCACGACCCCGTTGAGGGTAAAAAAAGCCATAGTTATACGGGAAAGATCATCTTTCCGGATCAGCATATGCTCCGCCAGAAGGATGACAGAAATCAGCCCCCAGGCAAGATAATAAATCCAGCCGGCTCCGTACACCCAGCCCGCAAGGCCAAAAAACAACGCCGTATTTACGTGGGAAAAGGTAGAAAGCACAAGAGCTGTGGGAATTCCCAGACGGGACGGAGCGGAAAAAAGGCCATGTTCACGATCAAAGGAGACGTCCTGGCAGGAATACAGGATGTCAAAACCTGCCACCCAAAAAAGGACTCCCAGCCCCAGGAGAACAGCCGGAGAAGTCACCTGTGGATCAAAGGCAATCCAACCTGCCAGGGGGGCCAGAAAATGGACCGATCCCAGGACATAATGGCACAGGGGCGTAAATCGCTTGGCAAAACTATACCCCGCAGACCAGAGTAGAGCGTACGGAGCAAGATAAAAACAGAGATCATTAAGCCCCCAGCATGCGGCCAAAAATCCGGCAGCACAGGCCAGCAAAAAAAATCTGGTCTGCCAGACCGTTAACTCACCTGTAACCAGCGGCCGGTTGCGGGTCCGGGGATTAGCAGCATCAATACCCATATCAGCTAATCGATTGAAAGCCATGGCAAAGGAACGGATCAGAACCATGGCGACCGTCAAAAGCACAAATACACGTAAGCCCGGCCAGCCCCGTGCAGCCCAGAACACTCCCACGAAGGCGAAAGGAAGGGCAAAGACAGAATGCTCAATCTTTACCATCCGAGAAAGAACGGAGACACTTCTTCCCATGGAATATATCCATGACTTCAGATCAGATTTCATATCTTTGTATCTCGCATAATATCACCCGTCACTGGCAGGAAGAAACGAGAAGGAGATCAGAAAGCATCATCCTCCTCGAATCCGGCAATACGTTTTTTCGTTTATTTGGCGTAGCTCACGGCTCTTTTTTCCCGGATGACGGTTACCTTGATCTGTCCGGGATAGGTCATATTCTCTTCGATTTTTTTGGCGACATCTTTACACAACATATATATCTTGTCATCGTCCACGTGCTCACAGTCGACCATAACCCGCAATTCACGTCCGGCCTGGATAGCATAGGCTCGGTTCACCCCTTCGAAACTGGTTGCAATTGCTTCCAAATCTTCAAGGCGTTTAACATAATTTTCAAGCAGTTCCTTACGCGCCCCAGGACGTGCTCCGGACAGGCTGTCTGCAGCCTGGACGAGGACGGCCAATACAGAAGTGGGTGGCACATCTTCATGATGAGCGGCAATAGCGTGGATGATCTCCTTGGATTCCCCGTACTTTTTGGCCAAATCCGCACCGATTTCGGCATGAGGTCCTTCGACTTCGTGATCGACGGCTTTGCCAATATCATGGAGTAAACCAGCACGCTTGGCTTTTTTGACGTCCATCCCCAGCTCGGCGGCCATAATTCCGCAAAGGAAGGCAACTTCCAGAGAGTGGTGCAACACATTTTGGGAATAACTGGTGCGGTAATAAAGGCGACCCAGTAAACGAATAAGTTCAGGATGGATTCCGTGGACGCCCACATCAAAGGTCGCCTGTTCTCCAATCTCACGGAGCTTGACATCCATTTCCTGCTCCACTTTTTTGACCACTTCCTCAATTCTGGCCGGATGAATCCGCCCATCGCTAATAAGGCGTTCAAGAGCCAGCTTGGCAATTTGTCGCCTCAGCGGACTATAGGCTGACAAAACAACGGTCTCTGGTGTATCGTCGATAATCAGATCAACACCGGTTGCGGCCTCAATGGCTCGGATATTGCGACCTTCCCGACCGATGATCCGTCCCTTCATATCATCACTGGGCAATTCAACCGTAGACACGGTCTGCTCGGAAACATAGTCCCCGGCATATCGTTGAACCGCAGTGGCCAGGATTTCACGAGACTTGCGAGTGGCCGTTTCCTGGGCCTCAATTTCAATCACCCGGATCATCTTGGCGGCTTCGTGCCTGGTTTTGCTTTCAATTTCCGTCATCAGGCGCTGCCTCGCTTCTTCAGCGGTCAGTCCGGAAACCTGCTCGAGGCGCTGTTCCTGTTCCAGGACAAGTTCATCAAGCTGTCGGGCCTTATCATTGAGAAGCTGTTCCTGCTTGGTCTGTTTTTTTTCCGCAGCCACGATCTCACTTTCTTTCCTGGCACACTCTTCACGCTTTGTTTCCAGGCGTTCCTGTTTTTCCAGGACCTTGCTTTCCTGACGTTTGAGCTCCTTTTCCCGGTCGCGAAAATCTTCTTCCATCTCTTTTTTTTGCCGAAAAATCTCATCCTGCCCTTGGATGAGGACTTCTTTTTTATGGGCAATAGCTTCTTTACGGGCCTCGTCCAAAATCTTCTGGGCCAAATTTTTAGCGTCTTCTTCCTGCTTTATATACAGATGTCGCTGGACAACAAAACCAATACCTGCCCCGCATCCGATACAGATAAAGGCGGTGATAATTATAGAACTTACCATGATCACTCCTTTGCCCTTCTATTAAAAAACAGGTCATGCCAAAGCAGAGACACCATCTTCATAGAAGGTTTATAATTATGCCCATGGGCCCGAAGGCGCAAAAGCTTGTATGCTCACATTACGTAGATTGAAGATATCACAAAGCTTTTCAATGAAAATCTTTGACGGGGTGAAAACCTAGCGGGGGATGGACGCCACAGGCAAGCATGCCCTGCAGCAAACGAGGAGGGAAGGAAAACAACCTGGAAGAAAAGCGGGACTTTCTTTCTGACTGCCCGGATTGATATGGGCGGATTGTTCAGAAACAAATTACCCGGGAAGCCGTGTCATGCGTCATTTCGAACCTCTTATGCAGAGGTTGGGCGCCTTTCCGTTGCATCAGGCTTCCCGCTCGAATGACGGGCATGCACACAGCAACCTGTTCCAGCACCCTGATTGACGTTATTGGCTCAAAAATAACATACATGATCACGCACTTCCCAGAAAAATTGCAAAGCTACATATCAGTTTGGTTAAAACCATCTATTTTATGTAAAAGCTGCTCAAGCTTTTCTTCCAGCTCTTGCAGCCGCTCATTACATTGCAGAAAGTCATCAGCAAGGCTGAGTGCTAAAAAGATAAGCAACCTTTCCTTGCTCAGATTCCCGGCCCTCTCCGTGAGAGCCTGAAACCTTTCCTCCAGAAGCACCTTTGCTTCATCAACCCTTTCAGAACTTGCATCGGTCCGGAAAGAAGCATCCAGCCCTAACAGGCTTAATCGATACCCAGCCATTACTCGTCGAGGTTGACCTCCTGAATCCTGCCCAGAAGGTGTTCGATTTTAGCAAGCACGGCATCTTTGTTCTGCCGTTCCTTGTCCAATTGATCCCTGAGTACCAAATTCTCGGCCTCCAAGGTTTCCTTTTTCGCGATCAATGATTCGATCTTGTGTGTTAATTGCTCTAAGACTTCCATTCTCATACTATTTTTTTGTAGCCACCGGAACAAAATCAACCCACATGCCTTCGCAGGTTTTTCTGCTTTGCCCTGGCTATGCATAAAGTTTCTTCGGGAACATCCTTAGTTACCACGGATCCGGCACCTACAAGAGATGCTCTCCCTATAGTTACCGGGGCCACCATGGCCGTATTACTGCCTATAAAAACGTTATCTTCAATGTAGGTCTGATGTTTATTCTTGCCATCATAATTGCAGGTAATAGTTCCGGCTCCGATGTTTACATCCTTGCCGATAACGCAGTCTCCCAGATATGTCAGGTGGCTGGCCTTGCTCCGCTGCCCCAGAGTACTTTTTTTTATTTCTACAAAATTTCCTACTTTCGCTCGTGATTCAAGGTGCGTCTGGGGACGCAGTCGCGCAAACGGGCCTACCGAACACTCTTCTTCTATCACTGCACCTTGTATATGTGAAAATGAATGAACTTGGCAACCATTTAGTTCACTGTCTTCGATCCTGCAATGGGACGCCACCCGGGTATGGACCCCCAGATGAGAGAGACCATAAACTTCAGCAGGTCCCGTTATATCAACCCCTGGAGCGATAGTCACCTTAGGGCCGATACGCACCTGATCTCGGTTACGGATAATGACTCCGTTTTCAATCCAGCGGTCAACAATTTGAGGCCGCAGGCGATCTTCCGCCTCCACAAGCTCCTGCGGGGTATTAATGCCCAACAACGCGGTGGCATCGCCCTCTTCCACGGCAACAACACGCATTCCTCGGCTGCAGGCCAGATCAACCAGCTGGGTTATATAGAATTCCTGCTGGGCATTATCATCTGTCAAGAGTGGCAATAACTGTTCAACAGTTTCTACTTTGAACAGATATATCCCCGAATTGACTTCGTGGATCTCACTTCCAGGATCCATGCACAAAAAATCCTTGGCCTCAACAATGGAACGAACACTTCCGTCTGTTTTACGCACCACCCGACCATAACTGCCGGGATCATCCAGAACAAGGCTCAAAAAAGCCACATCTGCGTGTTGAGCCAGGGCATGCCCCACCAAATCAAGGAGAGCTTCCTCCGGGACAAAGGGGGTGTCCCCGTTGGTCACAAGAACATAGGCAAGACCGGATTCCTTAATAGCGGGCCAGGCTACCTGAAGAGCATGGCCCGTTCCGAGCTGTGGCTCCTGAAGAACAAAGCCGTCCAACCGGTCGGGAAAAGCTTCGCGTACAGCCTCATGACCAAAGCCGACGACCGTCCAGATTTTGTCAACGGACAGAGCATCGAAACAATCGTAGACATATTGGAGAAGAGGTGTTTCCAGAATAGTCTGCAGGACCTTCGGTCGGGATGAATGCAGACGAGTTCCCTTGCCACCGGCGAGTAGTAACGCACCAATGGTTTCATTGAACATAATTTTATCCAGTAATTAATAAATTGCTTATACTTTTAGCACGTCGGGCATCACACGCTGCCCTTGACAAAAAATTTCATTGAGTTGTTCTACGTAGTTCAAGACGCGTCCACTGTCCACAAAAAAAGGGCAAACCAATGACGGCCTGCCCTTGAATAAACGCGTTATAAATCATTCTCACTTACATGCGGCATGTCCCTTCGGAAACAGCAGACTCACGACACCGGATACGGTGTATAGAGCGAGCCACCTGTGCCTGGGCACGCGCAAAATCGACCTTCTCTTTCTGCTGCTTAAGACGCTTTTCGGCCTTGTCAGCAGCTTTCTGAGCCCGTTCGATGTCAATCTCTTCAGCCTTTTCTGCAACTTCAGCAAGAACAGATACCTTCTGAGGAGATACCTCCGCAAAGCCTCCAGCAATAAATACATAATACTTCTTGCCGTTTTTCTTATAGTAGAGGCTCCCAATGCCAAGAGCTGACAGAAAAGGTATGTGATTGGGCAGGACGCCGAACTCACCGTTGATGCCCGGAGCTCCAACGTATTCTACGTCTTCACTGAGTAACTGCCTGTCGGGAGTCACTATTTCAAAATGAATCGTGTTAGCCATATCATCGTACCTTCAGGGTCAAAGATTCTTACATTTCCTTAGCGTGTTCAACGGCCTCTTCAATGCCTCCTACGTAGTAGAAAGCCTGTTCCGGCAGGTCATCATACTTGCCCTGCAGAATACCGCTAAAGCCCTTGATCGTGTCCTCCAGCTTGACATAACGTCCAGGTTTACCAGTGAACTGCTCAGCAACGAAGAAAGGCTGAGACAAGAAACGCTGCATTTTTCTGGCTCTGGAAACGGTGAGCTTATCTTCGTCAGAAAGTTCATCCATACCAAGGATAGCGATGATGTCCTGTAGATCCTTGTACTTCTGGAGGACCATCTGAACTTCACGAGCAATGCGATAGTGCTCTTCACCAACAACATTGGGGTCCAGAACCCGTGAATTGGAGTCCAAAGGATCAACAGCCGGATAGATACCGAGTTCGGCAATCTGCCTGGAAAGAACGATGGTTCCATCCAGATGAGAAAAGGTCGTGGCCGGGGCGGGATCGGTCAAGTCATCGGCAGGCACATACACAGCCTGAACCGAAGTGATTGAACCCTTGTTTGTAGAAGTAATACGTTCCTCCAAACCACCAAGGTCAGTACCCAGCGTTGGCTGATAACCAACAGCTGAAGGCATACGCCCGAGAAGAGCAGAAACTTCGGAGCCGGCCTGGGTAAAACGGAAGATGTTATCAATAAACAGCAGAACATCCTGATTTTCTTCATCACGGAAATACTCAGCTGAAGACAGAGCGGTCAGGGCCACACGAGCACGTGCTCCCGGAGGTTCGTTCATCTGACCATAGACGAGAACGGCTCTCTCCAAAACGCCAGCGTCCGTCATTTCGTGATACAGATCGTTTCCTTCACGGGTACGCTCACCAACACCGGCGAACACGGAAATACCACCATGCTGCCTGGCAATGTTGTTGATCATTTCCATGAGGATAACGGTCTTGCCAACACCGGCGCCACCGAACATGCCCATTTTACCACCCTTAGGAAAGGGAGTAAGAAGATCAAGAACCTTAACTCCGGTTTCAAGGACTTCAACCTTGGTGGACTGATCCACGAAAGCCGGTGTAGGGCGGTGAATGGGATAATATTTTTCAGCATTAATGGGCCCCATTTCATCCACGGGCTTCCCGATGACGTTCAGGATACGGCCCAGCGCTGCCTTGCCTACAGGAACCATAATGGGAGAACCGGTATCCTTGGCAGGCATGCCGCGGACTAGACCATCGGTTGCGTCCATGGCAATACAGCGGACAAGGTTGTTACCAAGATGCTGAGCCACCTCAACGACCAGATTATCCTTCTCATCGCTGACGGTGGGACTGGTAATGGTAACAGCATTCATTATATTAGGAAGCTGGCCTTCTGGAAACTCCAGATCCACAACAGCTCCAATAACCTGTACTATTTTACCAACAATTTCTGTGCTCATGCGTTTATGTCTCCCCTATGCATTTTTCAACGCTTCAGAACCGCTGACAATATCCATCAACTCTGTGGTTATGCCAGCCTGACGGGCCTTATTATATTTCAATGTAAGACTGTCAGCCAAATCTTCACAGTTCTTGGTGGCGTTATCCATAGCCGCCATGCGCGCGGCATTTTCACTGGCCGAGGTGTCTAACAGCCCGCGATAGATCTGAACCTTGACGTAACGCGGCAGAAGTTCGGCCAGAAGGCCTTCAACGGAGGGCTCGAAAAGGTACTCACTCGTAGCACCTGCCGCATCCTCGGCTGCACTCTGCTCTACAGGCAGAATCTGTGTCGCCACGGGTTCCTGCCGGATAATATTGACGAATTTTCCAAATACGATATGAACTTCATCAAAAATTCCGGAAACATACTCTTCAATACTTTTTGTACCGATAGTATTGGCCAGATGAAAATCGAAACTATTCATCGTATCAACATAGGCCTCAACAATCTCAAAAGATGTTTTTTTAATAAAAGCTCTGCCCTTTTTACCTACGCAGATAAATTGAACGGTCTTGCCCTGCGCCTGCTTTTCCTTGGCCAGCTTCAAAGCGGCATTACAAAGATTGGCGTTGAAACTACCACACAGGCCTTTTTCTGAAGTAACAAGAATGATACCGATCGTTTTTCTCTCTTCACGCTGTTCCAGAAGAGGATGGACGCTCGAATCAGCCCTAGAGGCAAGATCGCTAAGAATCTCTTGATATTTATCGGCATAGGGACGGAAGCGCTCAATACGTTGCTGCGCACCGCGCAACTTGGCAGACGAAACCATATTCATGGCGCTCGTGATCTGCTTGGTCTTTTTGACCCCGCTGATCTGTGTCTGAATATCCCTGAGTGATGCCATTTACTTCTCCCTGTCTCTAGGCTTTAAAGGTCTTCTTGAACGCTTCAATGGCAGCAACAAGCTTTGCTTCTGTTTCTTTACCAAGGGACTGCGTCTCCCTGATTTCCTGAAGCACATCGGCCTTCTGGGTGTTCATAAATTCCTGCAAGGCGGTCTCGCATCGGGAGATATCTTCAATAGCGATTTCGTCCATATAGCCTTTGGTCCCTGCGTACAGCGTCACAACCTGATTTTCGACAGCCATGGGCTTATACTGAGGCTGCTTAAGCAATTCCACCAGACGTGCACCCCGGACCAGCTTGAGGCGGGTCGACTTATCAAGATCGGAACCGAATTGGGCAAAAGCCGCCAATTCACGGTACTGAGCCAAATCAAGACGCAAAGTACCGGCAACCTTCTTCATGGCCTTGATCTGAGCGGCACCACCAACACGGGAAACGGAAAGGCCGACGTTGATGGCCGGACGTACACCGGCGTTGAACAGATTGGGCTCAAGATATACCTGGCCGTCGGTAATGGAAATAACGTTTGTCGGGATGTATGCGGAAACGTCACCAGCCTGAGTTTCAATGATGGGCAGAGCGGTCATGGAACCGGCACCAAGCTTATCATTAACCTTGCAGGCACGTTCAAGGAGTCTTGAATGCAGATAGAAAACGTCTCCAGGAAAGGCCTCACGTCCCGGAGGACGACGGAGCAACAATGACATCTGCCTGTAAGCAACAGCCTGCTTGGAAAGATCATCATACACGATCAATGCGTGTTTACCGTTGT
Source organism: Desulfoplanes sp. (assembly GCA_028708105.1). GTDB lineage: Bacteria > Desulfobacterota > Desulfovibrionia > Desulfovibrionales > Desulfomicrobiaceae > Desulfoplanes. Next base: position 13,315 of record JAQVZR010000016.1, read on the forward strand.
CTCTGTAAAACTCCGCCATGGTACAACCGGCATAAGCGGCAATATACTGCAGAGGAGCAGGCTCTGCAGCTGTCGAGGAAATAACCGTGGTGTATTCCATGGCGCCATGTTTTTCCAGAGTATTCACAACCTGGGCAACGGTGGACTTCTTCTGACCAATAGCAACATAAAAACAATGGATGTCACTGCCTTTCTGGGCGATAATGGCATCAATGCCAATAGCGGTTTTTCCAACCTGACGGTCACCAATGATCAGCTCACGCTGGCCACGACCAATGGGAGTCATAGCATCAATAGCTTTCAGACCGGTGTACATGGGCTGATGAACAGACTTACGAGCAATAATACCGGGAGCCTTGATTTCAATGAGACGGAACTGATCGGTGTCAATGGGACCCTTGCCGTCAATGGGCTGTCCCAGGGCATCAACAACACGTCCCTGAACGGCTTCACCTACGGGAACCTGAACAATACGACCGGTACGCTTGACAGAATCGCCTTCCTTGATTCCCCGGTCTTCACCGAGCAGCGCAACACCGACACTGTCTTCTTCAAGGTTGAGCACCATTCCCATAACGCCGCCGGGGAATTCCAAAAGCTCCATGGCCATGGCGTTTCCAACGCCATAGACGCGGGCGATTCCATCACCGACGGACAGGACAACTCCTGTTTCGCTCATCTCGACCTTTTTATCATAATCCTTAATCTGGCCTTCGATGATTTGGCTGATTTCTTCTGCTTTGATTTGCATAGCCTCTACTTACCCCTCTTTATATTTTCTCTCAAAATGTCTAGCTGAGCCCGTATGCTGGCATCCAGAACCCTGTCCCCGATCTTGAGCTTGAGGCCGCCCAAAATATTCGGATCAACAGCATATTCCAAGACAATTTTCTGACCGGACTGCTTTTCAAGTTGTTCCCTGATCTGCGCCTTCAAAGGATCCGTCAAATCTACGGACGTA
>JAQVZR010000304.1 GCA_028708105.1 Desulfoplanes sp.
CCGAAGAAAACGGTGCTCCCACCACCCCGATGGGACTTATCGCTATGCGCTTGTTGACAATGGGAATACCGTATTTTTCCCCGAATCCGTCACACACATCGACCAGATTAGCCGCCAGGGAGATAATACGGTGATATATCTTATCTTCGAAACGATGCAGATCATCCGAGACGCAGTCAAATAGACTGATACCCAGAGTCACGGTCCGTACGTCCAGGTGTTCATTTTTGACCATTTCAATAGTGGACAGAACTTCTCTCTCGGTAATCATAAAATTTCCTTTCTAGGTTTATTCGTTCTGGCGATGCAGGCAGGGATGCCTGAAATATGCTCAACCAATAATTCGAGGGCGAACTAGACCCGATTGATGGCTTCAAAAATATCTCTGTGCTGGACGGAATACCTCAAGCCTATGCCGCTGCACACATCACGAAGACGGTTCCGAAACGCGATAAAATCAGCACTAAGGGGGAAAGCGATCTCAAAGATCATGATAAATTCAGAAGAGCCGGACTCCTTCCGACTGACAGCTTTGAGTTCAGTGATATTGGCATTAAAATCCCTGATCACTGCGGCAACCCTGGCCACCTGTCCTGAGCAATCGGGGCCGCTTGTGGTGACGACCAATGGTTCCGGCGGAGCAGACGGTATTGCGGCGGCAGCGGTCGCCGGACGGATAAAGACACTTAATCCCAAAGAATCAAGTTCTTGCTGAAGCTCTTTTGCAAGACCAGGCACACAGGACTCTGAACAATTCACCAGCAGAATAGCGGCAAATTCGGATTGCAGGATGGTCTGGGTCACATCTTCAATATTACAGTCATGGGCATACAAAATATTCGCAACAGAGGCTACGATCCCGGGTTGATCCTTCCCCAATACGGAAACAACAAACTTTTTCACGACACGACTCCTTTTACGTTACACCCCAGAGGGGTCACATTTCTCAGATCAACCAACACGAGAGCAGATGCTCCCCATAACCACGTATGCCAATTTCACAAAGAGTACGGGAACGACAGGTAGCAGAAGGTTCTCCCCTTTGCCCCTGCGACTATACCTCTTCGGGAAGATGCAGCATTTCCCGCACCTCATGACGCACAATGTCCATATAGCGGGGAAAGGCTTTCTGAAGTATGGGGGTCAGTTCCATTTTCCAGGTCGATAACTCAAGAGGCTCAATGCCCAGCACGGTAAGCTTGGGCTTGTTCCCCAGCAGACCGGCCATCTTCAGGGAATCAAGCAGATCGATATCATGGAGAGAAAGAGCCTGCTTTTTATTTTCACGCAGATCCCTTTCCTCATGACGATAGATCGTGCCGGGATTCCTGCCGCCACGGACAGCGTCCAGGACCAGAAGTTTTTCATATTCCTGAAAGAGATAAAAGATATCCTGGGTGAACGTCCCACCATCAATAAAATCAACACGGTCTTCAGGCCAGCAGGCATCCTTGAGCAGCTCCTGGACAGCATAGACGCCTACGCCCTCGTCCATGAGCAGAATATTGCCCACGCCCAGGACCAATAATTCTTTCATTGAAAGCTCCCTTGAAAAAACATGAGATAAAAAAAAGGCCGGACAAGATCCGGCCTTTTATGTACGTTAGATGCTGGTTGTCCAGCAGAAGGTTGTTTAGATGCAGTCGTAGGTAACAACGTTCTCTTCACCGGTCTCAGCGTGCAGCACGTGCACGGCGCAACCCAGTCACGGGTCAAAGGCGCGGATCAACCGGCCTACATTCACAGGATTTTTGACATCAGGAACAGGGATGCCGATCAGACATTCCTCAATGGGACCACGTTGGCCCATGTCATCCATGGGATTGGCGTTCCAGAGGGTTGCCGAAACAATCTGATAATTGCTGATCTTGGTATCTTTGACGTCGATATAATGCAGAAGCGCACCACGAGGAGCCTCGGTCATGCCCAGACCTTGGGCCGTTTCGGCCATCTTATACGGGGTGTAGGTAGACTCACCGGGCTTGATTTCCTTGAGCCAACCTTCAATGGCATTGGCCACCAGATAGGCTTCTTCAGCCCGGGCCACGTGACGGCCCATGATGGAGAAGGCCTTGTCCCCAAGATCACGGATATGGGTAGCGTCAATTTTGTAGAGGTCCTTGAGCATTTTTTTGCCCACGGGACTGAATTCAGCATTCTGGACCCACATACGGGCCAGCGGACCAACTTCACAAGCCTTGTCATTGTAACGGGAGGCCTTGATAAAGCTGTAGGCATCGGCCTTGTGCACATCGGGAATGGTCTCGCCTTCGGCAAAATTGAGGCCGGACTTGCTCTGATTGAACCAGGAATGACCAACATATTCCTTGATCAGTTTGGGATCAACGACCACGTCCTTGCCGTCAATATACGCGCCACGTTTGAGGAGCAGATCCAAAGGATTATCGTCGCTCAAGGGAAAAACACCCCAGGCCACACAATTCTTGTACCCTGCACCGATCTCGAACATATCCGGATACACGGAACCCAGAGTATAGATCAGAGGCAGATACTCGTCGACGATAAACTTGGAAACGTCCTTGAATCGGGCATAGTACTTGGCAATTTTTTCTTGGGACGGAGCCTCGGTGGTACCACCGGCAACCAGGCCCTGAACATGGGGCATTTTACCGCCCAGAAGGGCGACCATTTCATGACAAGTACGACGGATTTCAAGGGCCTTCAAGTACTGGTCGAGACCGTACGTATTCACGGCGGCAGCTTTTGTGGGGTCCTTGATCCTGTCAGTCAGCAGATCTGCATTTTCATACCTGGGAATAAAGGGGGCGGTATCTGGACCTTTGACATAGTCCAAGGCTGCAAGATGATAAAAATGCAGAATATGGGACTGCAAAAAGTTGGCACCCAGGATCAGATTCCGTGCGATACGACCGTTTGTGGACACTTTGACACCAAAAGCATCATCGAGGGCCAACACAGAGGCCGTGGCATGAGCTGTAGGACAAACACCGCAGATACGCTGGGTAAGCTGGGAAGCATCCCGGGGATCACGACCGACCAGGATATTTTCAAAACCACGGTACATGCCGCCGATACATTTTGCGTCGATAACTTTTCCGTTTTTGACCTCAACTTCAACTTTGAGATGACCCTCAATTCTGGTCACCGGGTCAACGGCAATCTTGATTTTTTTGGAAGAAGCTCCGGCGACGGGAGCTTTGTTTGGCTTGCATCCTGACATATATTAACTCCTTCTTCAGAATTCAGATTCTCGTTTAGCCTTCTTCATAGAATGGGGACATCTTATCCGGGAACCCAGGTTCGACACAGCCGATACAGAGGGCATTCTCGATACACCAGTTCATACCGTTATTCCAACGACGTTTGTAACAGTCCGCATAGGCATTGGGACCCTTACAACCAAGCTCATAACGGCACTTATC
>JAQVZR010000305.1 GCA_028708105.1 Desulfoplanes sp.
AACCGAGATCGAACTTGCCCAGCTGCAGTTGCGGGAAGCGGAGGAACGTCTTGCCCTGCGGACACTCAAGAGTCCCGTCAACGGAGTGGTTATGGAGAGGATGCTGGCTCCGGGAGAGTACATAGGTGAGGGGGCCCTTTTGCGGTTGGCTCGCCTTGATCCCTTGTATGTCGAGGTTATCGTGCCTATCAAAATGTTGGGGACTATTCGGAATGGAAGAAAGGCTGTGGTGATACCCGAGGAACCCATTGGAGGGAAATACAATGCCAGAGTGTGTGTCGTGGATCGGGTCGTGGATGCGGCCAGCGGAACATATGGTGTACGGTTACGCCTGCCCAACCCCGGGAATAAAATTCCTTCGGGACTCAAGTGCCGGATCGAATTCTAGCACATTGAGTCCGATGGTTGCTTGCTTCAGACGGCAGCCTAAGAACCAGCATATTTTTTTATACAAAAAAAAGAGGTTCACTGTAAATATTTTTTCAGTGAGCCTCTTTTTCTCAAGCTATTGCATGCATGCATGCAGGTAATATAATTATTGGATCGTGTTGACGGGGCCTGCACCTGCTTTCTTTTTCTTTAGGGAAAACAACCGTTCGATCTGACCCAACGAAACAAGATGGCTGTAGATAGGGGCAAGGAGGCTTTTTTTCTTCAGATCTAAAAAGGTCTCATCAGAAAGATTATTCAGCCGCTGTTCGTTGATCACATAACAGCCCGTAACGTTGCGAACAGTATCAGCTTCACGCACACGCATATTCAAAGGCGTGAACATGTTTTTTTCCTTGAGCATCTTGATAAACTGAGAGGTTAAAGCGTCCATCTGCTGCAGTTCGCCTAGATACTTTTTCACGTTTTCGATAACCTTGGTCGGTTCACCCTTTTCATCAAAAAGAGGCTCACCTTCCTCTTCGGAAACCAGATCACTTTCTTCGTCGATACACACCGTGTATTTGTTGTCTTCCGGTGTCTTGGCAAGGGCAAAAGGATATCTTCGGATGATAGCCGGAATATAGGAAACCGTCCATTTGCCATTTGCATCGATAAACAAATTTTCATTGGGTTCAAGACCGAGCAGGATTACGGGACGAAAATCATCGTGTTCTTTATCTTCTAAAAATACGATGGGATACATGGAGGCAGCCCTATAAAATTCATGAACCATTATGGATGCCAGATGCGTATTGGCCGCAAATGCGTATGAAGAAATCGGTTTGATTTTTTTTGTACCATGGGATTCTTTGCTGATTGGCACGATAGATTTGAACATCAAATCCTCCTTGATTTGTGAAAATGAAGCATGCAGAATAATTAGTTGTACAAATTCATACGATGCGGAGAGAAACGACATTACCTATGAGATCATTCTCACATAGAGAATAATGATACTCTAAAATTTTAGGATTTGTCTAGTACAAGAATAGACACATTTTATTTTGGTATCGTCTATTTATTGATTTTTGTAACTATTCAGGACGTAACAACGTATTTGTAAAAATAATATCGTTTGGACATTGCGTAGGGGCGACCGGTTGGTCGCCCGAATACGGCACCACTGTTGTCATGTACATCACGCTGAGGGACGATAGTTGCGTTGGGAATCCAGCCAAGATAACGCCCGATACCTGACGATCCGACAGAGGGCGACCAGCCGGTCGCCCCTACAAGAACGAGGACGCGCCACAAAAGTGTATAGATACACAGTGTGCTGAATAGTTACTAATCTTTTATCTGCGGTGACATGCAGGGAGGCAATATCAAGTTTTCGCTAAAAAAAGAATGATTGTCCAGCGATACCAGTGCCATTCCCAAGAGACTTTTCCCCTATCACCTCATTTCCAAAATCCATGCTTACTACGGACGACCAACCTTTCCCGCTAGTATCTAATGTTTACCCGCCCAGAGTACGTGTACTGTCAAAAAACAAAATGTCTATACAAAACAAATATGTCTGTGAATGTACGGATGCCCTTTTTGCAGAAATCTGGTCCATGTACTGCGCAACGTTTCCTTATGAAGAACGACGATCTCTGGACGAGCAGCAACGCATCATGCGTTCTGAGAAATATACGCTTCTGGCCTGGCTAAAGGATTGCAGGCTTTTGGGATTTTTGGGATTCTGGACATATGAACACTATTGTTTTGTAGAGCATTTTGCCATCCATCCGGATGTCAGATCTCAGGGATACGGTACCCGCTTGTTTCGTTCATGGCTGAGGGGGATACACAAACAGATTCTCCTGGAGATTGAACCTGTCATCGACAGAACCACCCAAAGAAGATACCTGTTTTATACAGCTCTTGGCTTTACAAAAAATCCAGTGGAACATATTCAGCAGCCGTTTCACGCGGGCATACAACCATTACCTCTGGAACTACTTTCGTTTCCGGATACTGTTTCTGCTGACTGCTATCAGGCCTTGAAAGAAGCTTTGAAAAAAGAAATTATGCCCTGCTTTATCTCTTGAGGATGAGGTCGGGATGGATACCTCCCCGCATGGTGCACTTTTAGGACTATTGTCCCTTTATGCGTGTTGGGTTTTACCCTGATTCTTTGGACGTGTATGCAGTCAGCATCGCCACATTGTTTTTGTCAGATGGAGACAAGAGTCTTTTCAGCGGCATAACATATCTTTTCTATCGATTTTCCCTGTGCGGTTCTTTCATCCCTTTTGATGCTATGGTCAGGCCTTCTTTGCCGCAAACAGCTCCCCGTAGGCCTTGTTAACCGCAGGGGTCAAAGTGGTTCCGAAGTTGATCGCTTCTATCACTTCTGCTGCTTTCTCAGGCGGTACAAGAAGGGGCAAAATCATTCGGAGTAAAGGCTCGCGTAGAACGACCAGCTTCAAATTCTTGTCATGAACGGCTTCTTTCCAATATTTGTTTACCTTCTGTAATAATGCTGCAATCCGTATATTTTCTCGTTCAAGGGCAGAATTTAACTGCGTCAAGGTCGTGATGCCGAATTGGTGTAGCAATGGCAGCAGCGTTGAAAATTCAGGCCGTTTCGCATCAGGATTATAGGGTGAAATGACGTAATCGGCGGCAATGGCACTCTGTTCAATATTTTTTGATACCGAGCTACCCGTCAAGTATGCTTGGAGTGAGTCAAGATTGAGCGAGATGTCAAGATTGTCTCCGGCAACATTCACTGCATACTGCTGTCGCACTGCTGCCATTTCAGCACGGAGCGTCTCGAATTCAGAGTCCGCTGTTTCCAGTAAGGCGCTAATACGAAAAAGTTTGCGGCGAAGATTCAACGGAATCTCCTCTTTTGTCTTATACCGAAGCTTGTGATCGATTGCTGACCACGCATGCTGCAGGACCGTCCGCACCTGTATCTCGGCTTTAAGCCCCTTGAAGGCTGAATATTCAGGCAGTT
>JAQVZR010000306.1 GCA_028708105.1 Desulfoplanes sp.
CTGGGGACCTACGAACAATTACTGGTATCCCCCTTGCGCCCTACGGAGATATTACTGGGCAAAGCCGTGCCGGCCATCATCCTGGGATTTATCGAAGGCGTGCTCATGGTCGCCCTACTTCTGCTCATCTTCCGCATCCCGTTCACCGGATCACTGCTCCTGTTGCTCCTGGCCATGTTCCTGTTTTTAGTGGCCATTGTCGGGGTGGGGCTGTTTATCTCATCCCTGTCCAAAACCCAGCAGCAGGGATTTCTGGGGGCCTTCACCTATATGGTTCCTGCTGTGCTTCTAAGCGGCTTTGCAACCCCCGTGGCAAACATCCCTCTATGGCTGCGCTGGCTCGCGTATCTCAATCCTCTCCACTACATGATCTCCCTGACCCGGGCCATATTCCTTGAAAATCCCGATGCAGCAGGGGTCATGCACATGATCTGGCCCCTGCTGCCCATAGGCCTGATAACCCTCACCGGGGCCACGTGGATGTTCCGCAAAAGGATGGAATAAGTCCCAAACGGTGCCAGGGTGGCTGATGTCATCGGTCATTTCCTTTATCCTGAAACCCTCCCGAGCCCAGCCTGGTTAGTCGAGGGACCTATCCAGTGCCATCTGGATGAATAAAATGCTCGCAACATTCCTGGCATGCCTCCTTGACGCTCCTAAAAAGGCACCCTAAAATACGTCCATTCTATCCCTCACATCATCTGGAACCGTCTTCTTCGCCCCGGCCCGGCACACGCCCTTTTTTCCAGAGGGTACCATCCGGTCATCCTTGGCCTCATCCTTGATCACATCCTACCCAAAGGATTGCATATGCCCTGTGTACGCCATTTCAGATCACCAGGCCGTTACGCCCTGATTCTCATAGCTGCTCTGTGCATCCTTGTCCCATCCATATCCCGGGCGGCCAAACCCCGTAAGAATGTCCTTTTCCTCAATTCCTACGAAAACGGGTACTCGTGGTCGGATACCATTGTCCGCGGGGTCAAGGAACAGTTTTCCCAAAGCCCCTACAACGTGGATCTCCAGGTGGAGTACATGGATTCCAAACGCCATACCTCAGAGACCATGCAGTCCATGCTCCTTGGGATGTTCAAATACAAATTTCACAACGTCCATTTTGACGCCATTATTTCTTCGGACAATTTTGCCTACGATTTTCTTCAAAATAATGCCCGCACGGCCTTTCCCGGAGTGCCAGTCATCTTCTGCGGAGTAAACGATCTTACCGAAAAGGGCATACAACAACGTGATCTTTTTTCCGGGGTCATTGAAAATATCGATGCTACGGACACCATCCGTCTGGCCCTTCGCCTGCGCCCGGAGACAAAAAAAATCGTGGTTATCGGCAACAATGACATCACCAGCGTAGCCATCCGCAACCAGGTGAATTCTGCCCTGTCGTATTTTAAGGACCGGGTCGGGATTGCATTCTGGATACACTCTTCGTTAGACCAGCTCCTTGCCAGGGTCGTGAAACTTCCCAAAGATACGATCATTTATTTCATCCCCTTTTACAAGGATGCCCACGGCCAGTTTTACTCTGCCGAAGAGGTACTGGAATCCATTGCCGCGGTTTCCTTAGCACCCATCTTCAGCAACTGGCATTTTCTCCTGGACCACGGCATTGTCGGCGGACGTCTTCTCGACGGCATCCAAACCGGGAAGATGGCCGCACAAAAAGCCATGGAAATCTTCGAAGGCAAACAGCCTGCTGACATCCCCGTAACCACAAACTTTCTCGGGCAATACAATTTTGATTACCGTCAATTGCAAAAATTTTCCATCGACCAGGACAGCCTGCCCCCGGCAAGTATCATCATCAACGAACCCTACCGCTTTTATGCCCTACACCAGCAAATCTTCTGGTTGATCATCCTCAGCCTTGTCGTACTCTCCGGCTTCTCCGTCCTGCTTATCCTGAACATCTTAAAGCGCAAAAGAGTGGAAGAAAACCTACGCCAGGCCGAAGAAAAATACCATAGTATCTTTGAAAATTCAGCCCTGGGTATTTTCAGGACATCACCTGAAGGACGCTATCTGGATGTCAATCCGGCCATGGCCCTGATGCTCGGCTACGATTCTCCCCAGACGCTCATCGAGAATGTACATAATATTCCCCAAGAATTATACGTTGAACCGGAAAAGTGGTCGATCCTTACCACAAGCGACGCCTCCACAGAAGAAAATATCAACTTTGAAAACCAATACAAACGCCGGGATGGAAGCATCATAAGCACCAATCTGCACATGCGTGTTTTCCGCGACAGTGAAAAAAATATCAAATATTTTGAAGGATTTGCCGAGGACATCACCAAATCGGAACAAGCCCGCAAGGCACTGAAGGCCTCCCAGCAGATGCTCAAGCTCGTTCTGGACAACATCCCCCAGTTGGTTTCATGGAAAGATCGTAATTTCAGCTATATGGGCGCCAATACCTCCTTTTGTTCCTTTTTCGAAATCAAGGACGAGGGTCTGATCCTTGGGAAAACCGATTTCGACCTCATGCCCAATAATAAAGACGCCCTGCAGGCCTATGATCATGACCGGAAAGTCATCCGCTCAAACCAGCCCGAGTACCATATCGAACAGACCATAACCATGACCTCGGGCAAACAGGTCCGTCTGGAAACAACGACGGTCCCCTTGTACGACGACAATGGCCAGGTGGTGGGCGTGCTTTCCACCTCCGAAGATGTCACCCAGCGGGTCAATCTGGAACGCCAACTCCTTCAATCCCAGAAAATGGAGGCCATCGGAACCCTCGCCGGCGGCATCGCCCATGATTTCAACAATATTCTGACCTCGATCATCAATTCCACAGAATTGGCCCTCATGGATATTGAAAAAGGTACCATGACCCATCAGGACATGACCCGGGTGCTCACGGCCTCCCAGCGGGGAAGCCGGCTAGTCAAACAGATCCTGACCTTCAGCCGGCCAAGCCAGGAAGGATTTGTGTCCACCAATGTCTCCGAAGTGGTCAAGGAAGCAGCCAGCCTGATCAAAGCATCCCTCCCGGGCAATATCCGCGTGGGGGAATACATTGTAGACGAAAAGGTCCTGTGCCAGGCCGACCCCACCCAGATCCACCAGATCGTCATGAACCTGTGTACCAACTCGTTCCAGGCCATGCGCCCCCAGGGAGGAGAACTGTGCATCCTCCTGTCCACCGAAATCCTGGCCGGCACCCGAGCCAAAGTGATGGAGGTTGCTCCCGGGTACTATGCCAAACTGGTGATTACAGATAACGGTCCGGGAATGACTCCGGAAATCATGGGTAAAATATTTGATCATTAATGATTGAGAGAAAAACTGATTTAACTTATCGGTATCATTATTTATTCGAGAAATAAGAT
>JAQVZR010000307.1 GCA_028708105.1 Desulfoplanes sp.
GCCCAGGTAGGGGCCGCCGAAACTCAGCGGCAAGCCAAGGGACTGACCCTCGGCAACGGCAATGTCCGCACCCATGTCGCCGGGCGTTTTCAGAATGGACTGCATGAGGGGGTACACGGAGAGGATACTGACTACGCCGTTTTTTTGGGCCTGGTCAAAGAGCTGGGTGAAATCGTTGGCTGCACCGAAAAAATTGGGATTCTGGACGATGACGGCCGCAATATCCTTGCTCAGACGGGCTGCAATGGCTGCGGTATCGGTTTGCCCCTCTTTATGAGGAATCGTGATCAACTCCAGATTCAGATTGGAAGTGTAGGAAGTAAGCATGGTCCGGTAAATAGGATTGACTCCTTCGGAAACCAGGACTTTGGTGCGATTTTTGGTTTTGCGCACAGCCATCATCATGGCCTCGTACAGGGAAGTTCCTCCGTCATATAAGGATGCATTGGCGTATTCCATGTCCAGAAGACGGCAGATGGCTGTCTGGTACTCAAAAATGGCCTGCAATGTCCCTTGCGATGCCTCGGCCTGGTAGGGAGTGTAGGCTGTAAAGAACTCTCCGCGGGAGGACAGTGCTTTGATAGCTGCCGGGTTGTAGTGATCGTAAAATCCTGCTCCTAGAAAACTGGTAAGGTCCGTGCTGTTGCGTCTGGCCAGCTCTTCCATGTGAGCCAGTACACGCATTTCACTTTGGCCTTCGGGGAGATTAAAGCTTTGGGGACTCAATGCTTTGGGAATATCCGCAAACAGGGCGGACATATCCGGAACCCCTATGACAGAAAGCATCTCCTGCTGTTCTTCAGGAGTATGGGGAATATAGGGCATGGCAACACTCCGATGGTTCGAAAAGAGAAAGGCGAACCGAAACGGCACGCCTGGGTTTTGTGGCAAAGGGGATACAGTATCTTCTTACGCTGCTTATGAGGGGATACCTGGTTCGTGGGAGTTAGTGGGCCTCTTCGGCAGCAACGTGTTGGGTATACTCAGCCGGGGACATAAGTCCTTTAGGCATTTGGGCAATTTTGACTCTGATAAGCCAGCCCTCAGTGAAAGGGGCTTGGTTGACCATTTCTGGGGCGTCTTCCAATGCTGTATTCACGGCGATGACTTCGCCGGAGATAGGTGCGTAAATTTCGCTGGCGGCCTTGACGGATTCAACGGTGCCCATTTCTTCTCCTGCAGTGATTTCCTGGCCTTCTGCGGGGAGTTCAACAAAGGTAAGATCACCAAGTTGTTCCTGTGCAAACTGAGTAATGCCTATAACGGCTTCTGCACCTTCGATTTTGACCCATTCGTGTGATTTGGTATACAGCAGGTTTTCAGGAATCATGGAATATCCTCCGTGGAGATATGAAATTTGGATGAATGAAGGAACCGGGATTAACGGTGCAAAAATATTCGGTCAAGGAAGACAACGTTGAGCGCCGCGTATTCCCTGCATCCGTATGAACAACATTTGTACTCTACTCAAAAAAACAAAAAACATCTGTCATGTATCTGGTCTGCTTTCAAAGTGCAATGGGTAGAAATGGAAAATTGGCAGTTTGGGCGGGCTTGTGGGCAATAAGCGCTTGTCGTACATGGTCCGGTCATGAAGACATCAAAATTTTTCAGGGATCATCCCTGGGCCGCCGAAGGAATGCTCGTCCTGGTCACCTTTTTCTGGGGAACCACCTTTACCCTAGTCAAGGATGCCATCGCGCAGGTAGATTTATTTGCCTTTCTCGGACAACGGTTTACGTTTTCCTTTTTCCTCCTGCTTCCCTTTTGCGTACGTAACCGTCAGGGATTTTCGCCTGATGTTGTGTGGAAAGGAGCTGTGCTGGGCCTGCTGCTTTTCGGGGGCTATGCCTTCCAGACTATTGGCCTGCTGTATACCACGGCATCCAACACCGCCTTTGTGACTGGACTGAATGTGATCTTCGTCCCACTGCTGGGCGCGCTTTTCTATGCCAAAGGTCTGCATCTCCGATTAGGGATAAGTGTTCTGCTTGCCGCTGCAGGGCTTTTTTTCCTGTGTACCGGCGGGGACTGGTCCCTGAACCACGGGGATCTGATTGTGATCCTGTGCGCCGTATCCATTGCCTTCCAGATTATCTATACCGCCAGGTTCGTTCATGATTGCGATCTCTACTGGCTCACGGCCGTCCAGATCGGGATGGTCGCTCTGTGCAGCAATATTTGCGCATGGGGGCGTGGCGTGGATGTTTTTTTCTGGGAACCCGGTATCCTCTGGGCCATGATTATCTGTGTCCTCTTTGCCACGGTGTTTGCCTTCCTAGTCCAGACGGGGATGCAAAGGTTCACCTCGCCCACCAAAACGGCTCTTATCTTTTGTCTTGAACCGGTCTTCGGGGCCATATACGCCAATCTTTTTGGGGGTGAAACCTTAGGAGAATGGGGAGGAATCGGGGCTGCTTGCATTGTCCTGGCCATGATCATGGCTGAACTGCCGGGGAAGAAGACTGGATGATATATCTCTCGTATTGGTATGTATGATAGAAAACACGAAAAATATTACGAATCACTATTGGATTTTTTGCTCTGATTGGGGATATGCACCATTACATATCTATTTTGCAATGGTGCATGCCTCGCTTGGCTGCGAGGGCCTGGTTTCTTCCCCGGACGGATATCATGATCTCCCATATGTATTATCTCCATAAGCTGGAAAAAAGATTCGACGAATTGGAGCGTACCTGTATCCAGGGTCGCAAGGCTGTTGAGCAGGCAAAAAGTCTTGTACATGAAATGAAAGAGGGGGTGGATCTCCGTGCGCACATCAAGCAAACCAAACACGGTGAACTGCGAATCAAGAATTGTAAGAAATTTGATCTGGGGAGCGGATACAGGATGGTTACCGTGCAGCAGGGAACATGTATCTATCTCCTCTATATCGGGTCACATGATGATTGCCATCACTGGATAGAGAACCATCGGGGATATCTTCCGGACTCTGGTGATTGTAAGGATGTGTATCTTGTGCCCCGGCCGGAAAAAGTCAGCGCACCGGAACGGCCAGAACCTCCTGAATGCGATTATGAAGATCTGCTGATGCAGAAGATTGATGATCGCTTATTGCGATCTATTTTCAGCGGTCTGTGTTGTCCTGCTCCTTAAAATAATTCCTCCATTATCCTTGCCGGATCGCAGTTCAGGAATTTTTCCCTGGAAAATGCGGCTTCGGCCCTGCCTTCACGAAAGACGAATATCTCTTCCCCTATAGCCCGGGTCTGTCGCAGACTGTGTGAAACCACGACCAGGGTATACCTTTTTCCCAGTCCAATGATAAGTTCTTCGATGCGTCTGGCCGCCTTATGGTCCAGGGACGCCGTGGGT
>JAQVZR010000017.1 GCA_028708105.1 Desulfoplanes sp.
TTTTCTACTTCAGCTTTTCGATCTCCTCCTCCACTTCCTCCGCTCCCTCTGTGTAGAATTTCTGTTCATCAGGATCAAGTTCATGAAGCAAGCGAAGAAACTCTCCCGCGTGGACGCGTTCCTCGTCGGCAATGTCTTCAAGCACTTCGATGGCGAGTTTGTTGTCTGTGGATTCAGCGAGCTGCATATATAGCTGGATAGCCTCGTATTCTGCCGCCACCATGAACCGTATCGCTCGCACCAGTTCTGCGTCTGTGAGTTTTCTGTCATTGGCTAGTCCTGAAAATGGGGATCCGAATTCTGGCATGGTCGTTCTCCTTTTGTTGTGGTCTTGTTTCTGTTTCTATCCAACGTTTGGGGTCCACTTTACTATGTAATATCTAATGCCCTAGCCCATTTTTTGACCATGGCAATTAACGTCAGCACCGGAGGTGACCCAGGAGATCTTGGAAAAATGCTGGTATCACAAACGTATAATTTTTTAATTTTAAATGTTTCAAGATTGTTATCTACAACAACATCAAGAGCCGCAGTACCTCCCGGGTGTCCACCGATCATTGTGCTTACAGAAATACTGTCGGGCTCACATCCGGCTTTGATGAGTATTTTTTTGCAGAGATCATCACCTTTCTTCATATTTTTTAAATCATTATCGCTCATGGGCTTTGACATCCGTCCGTTGATATCAATCGATCCGTGGCTTTCATCAGCAATTTTGGTGAACATACCCATGGTATGATGCCTGCTTTTATTATACTTTATTATATTTTTGAAAAATGTTTTCCCACGTATCAACTGTGAAAGCCAGGCACCATGTCCATTAACATTGCCGAGTAAAAAATGATCTGACGCTTCAAAGTCTTCACACGCATGAGTAAAGGTCATACCTTTCCACGGCCCTTTATCTTTTGTAAAGCCGACGGTAACATCCATGGGGTCCATAAAAAATGATTTACCTGCGTCTTCAATACCAGATTTTTGTAAAATAACGGGCGTTCCCATTCCTCCGGCAGCGAGTATAACCATATCTGCGTAAAGTTTTTCTGGCACATTTTTATTTCCGGAAATCCGTACACCAATGGCTTTGTTTGTGTCTTTATCAACAAGTATTTCCTCAACCGTTGTATTTAAAACAAGGTCAGCGCCGTTGGGCCATGCCATTGCCTTTCGAACATAATCCCGGGCGGTCCAGCGTGCGTTAATCGCGCAGCCTGACATGCATGAATCACATTTGGGATTACAACGCGAAGGATCAATAAATTTGAGTTGTGGAACAACATTGAGGCCTAGGCTATCTGCTGCCTCCACCAGCCGACGGGTACCGTTCCATCCTTCCATAAACGCTTCCGGGAAGGGTGCAAGTTTCAGTTCGTTAATGGTTTCCTGAACAGTACCCTCAAGATTCATACCCAGTGTTTTTTGGAAAGATTTTGTAGGTTTGAAAGCATTACCGTTGAATACAGCAGAAGAGCCTCCAAGTGTTAAGGCACGATCAACAATGATGCCTTCTTTCGAACGTGAAAATAGAAGGTGTTTGTCGTATAGGTCTTTGTACGTATGAAAGATACCGAGTCCTAATGAATGTTCCTTTCCTGCCTCTATCATTAGAACTTTTTTGCCTCGTCTTACCAGTTCTAAAGCGGCTGTTGCTCCGGAAGGTCCCGTACCTACAATGATAACTTCCTGTATTCTATCTCTTATAATAGACATATGTTCCACTGTTAGCAACAAAAAAATAGAAATTAAATTCCCGACGCACCTTCCGAGCAGAATTTTGTCCCGTAAAAGGTTTCCCCTTGCGATCCGTACACAGACCCATCCCCAGCACGCCATGAAACAAATGATTGTCCGAAAGCATGAGCCGGAACAATGTGATGGCAACGCGATTCTGTTGGCTCTTTTGTTGTTTTTTTTCGAGGGATAAACCCATTGTCATGATTTACTTTTTTTTATTGAATGCCCTAATTGGCACATTGTTTAGGCGATTCCTCCATTGGCACCAATATTCTGCCCGGTTATCCATGATGCTTCTTCGCTAATGAGGAACATCACTAAACGGGCAATATCATTTGGTTCGCCAATCCGGCCAAGGGCAGCCATGCCTGCAAAGCGATTAATGACTTCCTGACTTTTACCCTCAGTAAAAAGTTTTGTATTGGTTGGACCTGGTGAAATAGAGTTCACTGTAATGCCTCGTGTGCCGATTTCCTTAGCAAAAACTCTAGTAAGTTGTTCCACGGCTCCTTTGGTTGCGCTATAGGTGCCGTACGTTGGTAACATAAGACGAGTCACCGAACTGGAAAAATTAACGATGCGGCCTCCATTCTCAAGACGGATAGCAGCTTCGCGAAGGGTATTAAATGTACCTTTCACATTAATAGCGAATAAGCGGTCAAAATCTTCATCTGTTGTATCCTGAATTGTCTTATATATAACTGAACCTGCGTTATTAACAAGAATATCAATCTTCCCGAATTGAGCGACTGTTGAATCAAACATGGATCTAACTTCCGTAGAACTGCTGATATCCGCACGAATGGCAATCGCATCACCTCCTTCGGTTTTAATATCGGCGAGGACTTGATCGGCTGCAGACGTATTGTCAAGATAGTTTACGACTACTCGAGCACCGGCCCGAGCAATTTCTTTGGCTATCTGAGCACCTATTCCACGTGAAGAACCCGTGACGATGGCGACTTTTTGTTCTAGAGGTTTCATCCTTATGCCTTTTCTGGTCGAATGGTTAGATGAGACGCGAGTTTACGAGTCGTCTCCATCGATTTGTTGAGAATGGTTTTCATCCTTTTGATTTGATGGGATGGACCCGCCTTTTCATCTGATCCGTACATCTCCAGTTCATCTCGTCGGTATGGGAGCATGTACCGGATTAAATATGCAGTTAGCAGGGGCAGACCCGAATGGCATCATCGCATTAAAAATATTTTATTTTACGAAAATTCCTTTCCAGCTGCCAGCAATCATACCGGCTATGTTCAATAAGACAGTAGGTGCACTGAAGGCTGGTGCCGCAAGATACCGCGGCTGCCAGATAGGATCAAATTTTTCTTTGTATGCGCGTAGACCTTCAAAATTATAGAAATTATCCCCATATTTAAAGATAGCATTTCCGATTTTGTGCCACATTGGCGCCAGGGGATGATTCTCAAATCCCGACAGGGGGGACATACCAAGATTGAACCACCTATATTCCTGATTTTTTCCCCACAACATGAGCTGGATAAATAGGTATTCCATGATACCGCCCAGTGCATCAGGTGTGTACCGCATGAGATCAATGGACATCTCTTCCTTGCTGTCGGTTTCCCATAAGTTGGCAAAGGCAATAATGGTATCCTCCTGCATGACCACTCCACATCGGCTGCGACAAAGGTATGGTTCCGAAAAAAAACCAAGGGAAAAGCCTTTTTCAGACGTTTTCCTGGTTTTCAGCCAGGCGTCTGAAACTTTATGCAGTTCGTCCATGCGAGCTTTTACTTGCTCACGTTCCAGAATGCGAAATTCTAGGCCCAGCTTGGCAAATTTGTTATTTGTGGTGCGCAACCCTGAGCGCTTGCCGCCTTTTAGGTTGAAATCCTTCAGGGATACCCGCGCTTCCTCGCCCAGTTTAATCAGCACCAGCCCAAGATCTAGATACAGGGGCAGATGTTCCCTGGAAACCTGGTAAAATGCAATTTTGGCCCCGTTTTTATCTGCCAGCTCCCGGAATCGCCAGACCAGGGATTCGTGGGTTTCAAGCCTGCCTACCGGGTCTCCCATGGCAATCCAGTACTTTTGTGTTGTGCCATACATCAGAAAGGAGTCCTTGCTTTGCCCCCACAAAAGGCTCTTGTCCCCGATCAAGGCGAGGTGACTCTGCGTCTCCAGAGCACTGTGAACAATGGGTTCAAGGGCATCCATTTCCGCCTGGGTCGGCAGATGAGCCTTTTCCGGCCGAATCCGCAGCATGCGGTAAAAACAAAATGACAGCATCATCATCGCAAGGATGAGCGAAGATCTCAAAAATCTTGGTGCATCTCCTCTATACGTAAACCGCCACCACAGGTCATTGGTATATTCAACATGTTTGTAGGAAAACAATCCGATCCATGTGGCACCGATGAGAACAACGCCCACAAACGCAATCCATGACCAGGAAAAGGGCATCGTAAACAATGAGGATTTCCGATAAAAAAACCGACGGGACGGTAGAAACGATAGTAAAAGTATTCCCAGTACCAAAGATTCCTGCCAGTCAAAGCCTTTTAGCAGGGAGGAGATGGCGCCGATGGCCAACAGCAAAAGGATGCCAAAATAGGCTGCATCTATTCGCAGCCGAACTGCTCGGGCCATGAACAGCAACAGAAGTCCAACAATGCTGCCGATCATGTGGGACGCTTCCACCACCGACAGCGGCAGCGTTTCATACAACCATTTCAATGCACCACGATCCGTTGGGGTTGAACCAGAAACCAGCAGCAAGCCGCCCGAAAGAACCAGCAGAATTGAGAAAATGTGGGGAATCCCCATAGAGAGATACCCCAACGTAGCCTGGGCATTCGTTTTGACCAGGGTCCGATGCTGTAAAAGTTCATAGATCAGCAGCCCTGCCCCGGAGAGTACAAGTGGAACAAAATAATAGACAAGCCGAAACACGATCAACGCACCAAAAACAGATGATGTCGGAATACTTGTTCCCAGAAGGTAGATAAAGCTCCCTTCAAATACGCCAAGTCCCCCGGGAATTTGACTGAACAGCCCCAGAATCTGGGCGGCAATATAGACAGCGAGAAAAGCTGGAAACGAAATGTCCCCATGAACATGGATAAATAGATATAATATAAAAGAACTTAAAAGGAGGTCGATCACGGCGATTATTGTCTGAGCAAGAGAGAGGCCAGGCCCCGGCAAAGAAAGTTCCATCCCTCTGACGATGAAAGGCTTTTTTCGGAACAGAATGATGCTCCAGTAGACAGCCAGGGCTGCCAGGGTGGACCATGCAAGCAATTGAACGGTGTGGATCAGAGGCAATGACGCACCTGGCAGCCCGGGGGAGGTCACCGTACTGATGCTGAAAATTGTTGTTGCGCCCAGCACATACATCAGGCTTATAAACAGGGAAAACTTGATGATATCCATGCCGGAAAGGCCCCACAGACTGTAGAAACGATATCGCATGGACGCCCCGCTGATCAGCGCCTGCCCTGTAGTATTGCTGATGGAAAAACTGATCAGAGAAGCAAGGATTACGTTTCGAAACCGAACTGTCCGGCCGAGGTACCGAAGGGCCATGAAATCATATCCTGTCAAACACAGGTAATTGATTCCCGTCAGCAGGATGCCCAGCAGAATAACGGCTATGGGCATCTGCTCAAGGCTGGCTGCAATTTCTGCAATGTTATGCACTTTGAGTTCATGGTGCATAATAACTATTGCCACCAGGAACATCACAAAGCCGATGTAGGGTGTTATCCGGTGAAGAATTTTTTCAATCATGCACTTCGGTCCTTAGTTAATCCGTCATCACAGATACGTGATGAGCCCCGTCTTGATTTTTTTTATGCATTATACCATGCAGTTGGCGCTAAAAACAGAGCATCACAGTAATTGCCCTGCATTGATGACGATTTTATGGTTCCTCGCTGTTTTAAGTGGGTAAACGGATGTAGCCCTCTACCCTAAGCACAGTGGACAGCTTGCTGACCCGGAGCGAAAGTCGTACCAAGATCCGCCGCATCTCATCAATAGCCAGGGGATTCAACTGGTTGGATTGGCCACTTTTGATAATACGTCCAGACGCCATGCCGTCCAGATGGGCGCTTGTGTATTTGACTACCCCGTCATCGCTGAGTCTCGGATCGCCGTCCCTCTGAACCGCTATGATCGAGTGGCCCGTAATCCAGGTTCCAGCAGGGGTATGTCAGCCAGCACCGCAAGCAGCGGGTTGTCCGGGGACATGCTGTTTGTACACTGGTAATGATGGTTTTGCTCCCGCGCAGAAGTTGTTTCACGTCGTCGGTCATGTAATCAAAACTGGCCATTGCGGTTGTAATGATGTTTGCCGACAGCGAGATCAGCCATCTGACAAGACTTCTGTTCCAGGCTTTACTTTGGAAGCTCCCGCGGTGGGGGGTACTGAAAAAGATAACTGTTTTCACAAAAGGAAGGGGTTTGACCACGAGGAGCTTATCCAGCCGAACCTTTGTTTTTTCAGGCATGTCCAGGGACGTAAGATCCTTTCTGATTACCGCCTGCAGCAGCCTGTCACCTGTATCGACCTTTTTCCCCTGGCTTTTGAGAAATGCTGCCATACGCTGACAGGGGGAACCGTAGTCGTTCGATTTCTTCGTGGCCCACCAGAAGGGAAAAGGACTTACGCCGTTTCGGCGTAAGTCCTTTTCCCTTCCTTATTTTTTTCCCCATGGCATTTTTTCTTTACATTTTGGGTGGGAATTTGACCACTGTAAACCAGAAGCCTTCAATTTGCTCCACCATCTTTGCAAACGCTTCCAGTCCCACCGGTTTTGTCACGTAGCAATTGGCGCCCAGAGCATAGGTTCGTGCGATATCCTCATTGGCCGCAGAGGTGGTCAGGATAACCACGGGTATGGTTTTCAAATGTTCATCCTGCTTGATTGCCTGTAATACATCACGCCCATCCATGGCGGGAAGATTCAGGTCCAGCCATATCAAATCCGGGCGAAGTGCTGTTGCAAACTCTCCTTCACGATTCAGATACGCCAGGGCATCTTTCCCATTTGTGACCACGTTGAGTTTGATTTTTATTTTGGTATCCTTGAGGACTTCCTGGGTCAGTCGGATATCACCGGGGTCGTCCTCAATATATAAAATCTCTATGGATTTTAATCTATTGTCATTGTTCATAGCGTCTCCAAGTATCTTGCTATTAAGGTATCATTGTACATTTGAATTGTGTTTTGTACGTTCATTCTTGGCACTGTTCTTGGGACGCATCCTGGCAGGGTAGGAAAAAAAGCAGGGTGCTTCCCTTGCCCTCACCTGGACTGTCGATCCAGATCCGGCCCTGGTGCCGTTCGATAATTTTTTTTGAAATGGCAAGTCCCATGCCTTCCCCTGGATATTCGTTTCGCAGGTGCAAGCGCTGGAAAATCTTAAAAATACGGTCTTTCTGGGAGAGGTTAATCCCGATACCGTTGTCGATTACGGCAAACTGCCATCCATCCTGGCCTTGAACACTCTTTTTTTCAGCCTTGATATGGATAACCGGATCATCTTGTCCCTTAAATTTGATAGCATTTAAAATCAGATTTTGAAAAACTTGCATCATCTGGCCAGGATCCACTTTGAGTACAGGTAAAGGACCCACTGTGATTTTCGACCCTGTTTCTTTGATTTTAATATCAATCATGGCCAGGGTTTCTTTGATCAAATGATTAAAATTTGTTTCAATCAGTGGGTTGCCCTGAGTGGTGACCCTCGAAAACGTCAGCAACCCTTCGATCAACCGCTGCATCCGTGTGACACCGTCGGTAATATAATAAATAAAATCATCGGCATCACTGTCCAATTGACCTTTATATCTCTTGGCCAGAAGCTCGGAAAATGATCGTATTTTTCGCAATGGTTCTTGCAGATCGTGGGAGGCAATATATGCAAACTG
Organism: Desulfoplanes sp.; assembly: GCA_028708105.1. GTDB lineage: Bacteria > Desulfobacterota > Desulfovibrionia > Desulfovibrionales > Desulfomicrobiaceae > Desulfoplanes. The sequence goes on from JAQVZR010000017.1 coordinate 7,640, forward strand.
CTCCAATTCCTGGTTAGACTGGGTCAGTTTTTTTGCCTCCACCGCCCTGCGGTGAAGTTCCACAAAAACCGAAACTTTTGTTTTTAAAAAAGAGGGTTCAATGGGTTTGAAGATATAATCCACCGCACCCAATGCATATCCTTTTTCCATCAATTCATGATTTTTTCCAGCCGCTGTAATAAAAATAATCGGGGTATTTCGGCTTTTCTCGCGTTGACGGATCAGTGCAGCTGTTTCAAATCCATCAAGACCGGGCATCTGGACATCCAAAAGGATGACGGCAAATTCATTTTTTAAAATACAGCGAAGGGCAGATTCTCCAGAATCGACTTTGGTGATTTCATACCCAGGGTTTTTCAGTAATTCCCCCATGGCCAGCAGATTTGCCTGCTTATCGTCCACAATAAGGATCTTGACAGCATAATTCTCTGTGATCTGTGTGTTTGTTGCCATTTGGCTTCATTCCTCTATTCTTTTTTACCAACGTGTTGATTGATTTCGTTAAGATATAAGGGAATCTTTTCAAGAGACATGATCATATTTGGTTTAACGTTGCGTAATGCAGTTTCAATCATTTCTGCATTCTGGGCGGTAGCAGGGTCCTGGACAATAACCATTCCGCCGGAGGTGTTAACCCGGACAAGTCCCCTGGTGCCATCACTTCCCGAACCGGTCAGCAATACTGCAGCAAGCCTGTCTTGTAAAAAAAAGGCGGCTGAGTCGAAGAGTACATCAATGGATGGCCGTGCATGGCAGACCCTCGGGTCAATGGACAGCAAAAAATGATCACCATTAACCAGGAGATGATAGCCCATGGGTGCGATATAGATGTTTCCCGGCGCAATGGGTGTTTTATCTTCCGGCTCAACAATGGTCAGATAGGAATGCTTTTTCAGTAAGGGCACAAGACTGCTTTGTTTTTCTTTTGATCGGTGAAGGACTGCGGCTATGGGAATGGAAAAATTTTTATCAAGCCCCGAAAAGATGGTTTGCAATGCCTCGAGCCCCCCTAGAGACGTTCCCATGACAATCAATTCGATAGCCATTTTATTTGACTTTTCTGAATAATTTATATGTCTGGCTCAAGGTTTCATAGTGGTCTTCAAAGGGGGTAAATGTTAAATTTTCTTTGTCTCCCAGACCAAGAATTCCCCATTGAGAAAGGCTGTTATAAATCACCTTGTGGGTTCTGGCTTGGAGATTTTTTCCAAAATAGATCATGACATTCCGGCATAAAATCAGATTGAATTCATTAAATGACTGGTCCGTGACAAGATTATGCTGGGCAAATACGATTTTCTCCTTTAAAAAGGATTTAAAAATAGCATTATCATACTGAGCTGTGTAGTAGTTTGAAAATGCTAATTTTCCTCCAGCGTCTATATAATTTTTTGTATAGGCTTTCATCTTCTTTAATGGGAAAATACCTGATTTTGCTTTTTCCAGAGATTGCTGATTAAAATCAGTAGCATAGATCCGACATCTATCATACAAGCCTTCTTCATACAGCATGATCGCCAGTGAATACACTTCTTCACCCGTAGCACTGCCGGCATGCCATATCCGGACAAAGGGGTATGTTTTTAAAAAGGGGATGACCTGATCTCGAATTTGTTTGAAAAATCCCGGATCTCTGAAAAAATCTGAGACACTGACACTAAAATCAAGCAGCATCCGGTCCATGCAGGTTTCATCGTGCAGTATCCTGTCCTGAAGGGCCGAAACGGTTTTCAAGTTTTCCCCATCCATCCGTTTCAAGATCCTTCTGCGAATGGAAGCCAGTGCATAATCCCTGAAATCATACCCGTATTTTTGAAATATCCCCTCCAGCAGAAGCTTAATTTCAATCAGTTGTATCTCGTCCGAGGTCATTTGTATTTTTTCCCTGTTGCTAAACCCATAAAAAAATGAGTTTTTATGGGTTTCTGATAGATGCGAAAATATTTCCTATTTATTTATACAGCCAGACTCTTAAAAGGGACAGAAGTTGCTCTTTTTCAACGGGTTTAGTAATATAATCGGATGCCCCTGCCTGGATACATTTTTCCCGGTCTCCTTTCATGGCCTTGGCAGTGAGCGCGATAATCGGTAGATTTTTGAACTTTGAAATTTTTCGAATTTTCCGGGTGGCATCATATCCGTCCATTTCCGGCATCATAATATCCATGAGGACAATATCTGTATCTGCATTTTCGTTAATCAGTTTCAGACAATCCACACCACTTTCAGCATATGTTACAATCATGTTCTGCTGTTCAAGCATGGCAGACAGGGCAAATATATTTCTGAAATCATCATCGACAATCAATACTTTTTTCCCGGACAGGATCTGGTCTTTTTTCTGGAGTTCTTTGATCATCTGTTGTTTGGTTTCAGGCAATTTTTCAACCACCCGGTGCAGAAACAGGCTGGTTTCATCCAGCAGCCGGTCCATGGCCTTTACATCTTTTATGATGATGCTTTCAGCCAGTTCCTTGAGCTGGGTTTCTTCTTTTTTACTCAACTCCCTGCCAGTATAGACAATGATGGGAATGTGGCGGGTTTTGGGATTTTTATTGATCTGTTTAATGAGATCAAACCCGGATATGTCCGGCAAACCCAGGTCCAATACGATGCAGTCGAAAGACTCTTTTTTCAGCCGGTTTAATGCCACCTTGCCTGATCCTAAGGTAGAGACTTCGACATCCCCGGTTCCGATCAATTCTTTGATGCTTTTTTGCAGGATTTTATCGTCTTCGATGACCAGAAGTTTTCTCATTTTGATGCTCAAAGATTTTTCTATTTCTTCAAAATCTTTTTGGAGCTGGGCTTTGGTAATGGGTTTCTGTGCATAGGAAACTGCCCCCATTTTATAGGTTAGCGGGGTTTCTTCTTCAACCGAAATAACATGAACAGGAATATGCCGGGTGGGAATATGTCGTTTTAACATATCCAGAACCGTAACCCCGGCCATGTCAGGCAGATGCAGATCCAGGGTGATGGCATCGGGCAAAAACTCCCTGGCCAGGATAATGGCATCTTTGCCTGTGCCTGCAACAAGGCCTTTAAACCCTCGGTTTCTTGCTGTTTCAAGCATGAGACCGGAAAAACTGGGATCATCTTCTACTATCAGTACGGTTCGATCGTCTGGCTGGATATCGTTTCGATCATCACTGATATTTGCTACGGTTTGAGCCTTTTTTGGTTGTGGATCTACTGGTGTAAAAATCTGCTGAGGACGCTCTTTTTTCGGCATCTCATATGTCATCATATCAATGTCATGCATTGACTCCCGTAAAGCCGAAAAGCTGATTGGCAAATAGGCCACAAAGGTGCTGCCTTCATCCGGCGTGCTGTCCACACGAATATCTCCACCCAAAATTCGGACAATTTCCCGAGAGATGGAAAGGCCAAGACCGGTACCGCCGTAGCGCTTGCTGGTGGTTCCGTCTGCCTGTTGAAATGCCTCAAATATAATCTTCTGTTTGTCTCTTGGAATGCCTATTCCCGTATCCTGGACCCTGAAGGCAACAACAGCCTGGGCAGAATTCAAAATGGCATTATCCAGACTCCAGCCCGATTGAGCCATACTGATATCCATATGAACGCTGCCTTTATCTGTAAATTTAAATGCATTGGACAATAGATTTTTCAATACCTGCTGCAGCCGTTTCTCATCGGTTCGCATGACTTTTGGCAGGTCATCAGCCAGAGTGATATTCCAGTCCAGTCTTCGGTCAATGGCCACCTCTGAAAATGCCTTTTTGGCCCAGTTTTGAATCTGAACGAATGAAACATCCGATATTTCAACATTCATGGTACCGGATTCTATTTTTGCCAGGTCAAGAATTTCATTAATAAGGGACAATAGTTCCTTGCCCGAGGTATGGATGGTTTGGGCATATTCAATCTGTTTTTCAGAAAGATTTCCATCTCCATTCTCACTTAAGAGGCTGGACAGGATCAACTGGCTGTTCAGTGGTGTCCGAAGTTCATGGGACATGTTGGCCAGGAATTCTGATTTGTATTTAGATGTCAGGGTCAGCTCTTCAGCTTTTTCTTCCAGGTCTTTTCTTGCCTGCTCTACTTCTGTGTTTTTGTGCTCTACTGCTTCTTTTTGCTCTTCAAGTTCAATAGCTTTTTCTTCAAGCTCTTCATTGGTCTGTTTTAATTCATCCTGCTGATTCTGCAGTTCTTCCGCCATGGACTGGGATTCTGTGAGCAGTTCTTCGGTTCTCCTGGTGGCTGCAATGGTGTTGAGCATAATTCCAATGTTTTCCGTGAGCTGATCCAGAAAAGTGATGGATATTTCAGAGAACCGGTTAAAAGATGCCAGTTCAATGACGGCCTGTAATTCGCCCTCAAAAACAATGGGCAAGGCAACGATATTCAAGGGAGTTCCCTTGCCAAGCCCGGAATTGATCTGAACATAGTCATCCGGCACCTCGGTCATCAATATCCGTTGTTTTTCAATGGCACATTGTCCAACCAATCCTTCTCCCAGTCGAAACTCACTGGAGAGCTGTTTTCTTTCCTTGAATGCATAACTGGATAACAGTTTAAGGACTGTTTCGCCTTCCTTTTGCTCGGCAAGATAAAAAACACCATGCTGGACATTTACCAAGGGTGCCAGCTCCGAAAGGATCATGTTCCCGACCTTGATCAGGTCTCGCTGCCCCTGGAGCATGGATGCGAACTGAGCCAGGTTGGTTTTCAGCCAGTTCTGATCTTTATTTAAGGTCGTGGTTGTTTTAAGGGTGACAATCATTTCATTGATATTGTCTGTTAATTTTGAGACCTCACCTCTGGCTTCCGCAGTAATGGACCGGGTCAGATCCCCATTGGTCACTGCGGTTACAACTTCTGCAATGGCCCGGACCTGTGTGGTCAAATTGGCTGCCAGCTCATTTACATTATCGGTCAAATCACGCCAGATCCCTGAGGCGCCGGGTACATTTGCCTGGGCACCCAACTTGCCTTCAATACCAACCTCTCTTGCCACACTGGTGACCTGGTCAGCAAAGGTTGCCAGGGTATCTGTCATCTCGTTTATGGTTTCAGCGAGCTGTGCTATTTCACCCTTGGCTTCCTGGGTAAGTTTGCGTTTCAGATTCCCGTTGGCAACCGCTGTGACCACCTTGGCAATTTCTCGCACCTGGTTGGTCAGATTGTTCGCCATGATATTCACATTGTCTGTTAAATCTTTCCAGGTGCCGGAAACCCCTTTTACCTTTGCCTGGCCACCCGCTGTTTCATCCCCCCGGAAAGTTCTTTGGGGAGTGCCTTCTCCCTTCCTTCCAGACCGACGAGGCGGATATACTGTTGGGCAATGTCGGCCCGTTCTTTGGCCTGCATGTTCTTGATGCGCAGGCCGAATTCCACATTCTTTTGCACCGTGAGCCAGGGAAACAGGGTGTAGGATTGAAAAACCATACCCCGGTCCGCCCCCGGTCCCTGGATATCTCTGCCCATGATCCGGGCGTCTCCCGACGTCTTGGTTTCAAGTCCGGCCACAATGTTCAGCAGGGTTGATTTGCCGCATCCGCTGGGGCCAACCACCACGGCCAGTTCTCCCTTGCCCACGTGCATGTCTACATGGTCGACGGCGGTAACGGTATTTGCTCCATCTCCGAATGTTTTGCTCAGATTCGTTATGTTGAGCATTGTTATCTCCCCGCCTTTTTTTCAGACCATGGCACAATCACCCGGGTCAGCCATTTGAACAGATAATCCGTTCCCAGCCCCAGGAGGCCGATGAGGATGAGCCCGGCAAAGATCCGGTCAATGGCCAGAAACCGCTGGGCCCGTAAAATCATATAGCCGAGTCCCGAATTAGCTGCGATAAGTTCAGCCACCACCAGGTAGGTCCAGGCCCAGCCGATGGTGATGCGCAGATTGTCCATGACCCCAGGCAGAGAACCCGGGATAAGAACCAGCCGGTAGGTCTGCCACGGACTTGCTCCCAGGGTGGCTGCCGCCCGGACCAGATCCCGGGGGACATTGGCCACGGAGTCGGCGACCATGAGCACGAGCTGAAAAAATGTTCCCAGAAAGATGACCATGAATTTCTGGCCGTCCCCGATCCCGAAATAGAGCAGGGTCAGAGGAACCAGAGCCACAACGGGCAAATATCTGGAAAATTCGAAAACGGGGGATAAAATCGCCTCAGCTTTTTTTGACGAAGCGATAAGTACTCCCAGAGGAAGGGCGGCTGCAACGGCTAGGGACCAGCCGACCATGACACGGTAAGTGGAATCCCAGGTGTAGGACCAGAGAATTCCTTCCCGGTGCATGG
>JAQVZR010000308.1 GCA_028708105.1 Desulfoplanes sp.
GGTCTGCTTTAAGGGCTTTGAGAACCGATGGATCAGAGGTTTTGGGTTCGCTTTGTCCAATGTTCTGCAGAAATTCTCCGGGGTTGCATTCAGCCAGGGTGAACTTTCCCTTGAAGTTCGGGGAGGAAAGAATGGTTGTGCCCTTGATTTCTCCCTTCAGGTCCAGGCCGTAGGCTGCCAGGGCTATATTGCTCAGGCTCAGGAGTTCCTGGGGCAGGTTGGCAGCAATATCTGTTGTACATTGCAGGGAGACGCTGCCCCCTGGAAGGGAGGGGCCTATTCCTGTGACCGAGAGGGCGGCACCGGAAAAATCATAAGACCCGGCTTCAGGGTCTATGGTGGTTTTTCCTTCAAGGGTTATGCGTGCATCGATTTTGGGTGTGGACTGGTGGACGTTAAACCCGAAAAACACGTCAAAAGGTGACTTCAGGGCGATCTGGGTAGCGGTCAGCGCCACCTTGTCCACAGTGGTCTGGGTACCACCTTGGGCATCTTTGAAGGAAATGGTTCCATTTTTTATTTGCACCCCGTCAACGGCCAGGGCTGCAAGGGCAAAGCCGGTTTTTTCTTTTGTGGCTTCTGGCTCGGTAGCGGATTCCTGTGTGTCCGGCTGTTCTTTTTTGGCCGTGGCCAGATCGTCCCAGTTGGTGGCCCCGTTTTTTTGGCGTTCCAGATTCACCTGCAAGCCATCCAGCACAACCGTGCCTATCTGAACCTGCTTGGCGAAGAGAGGCATAATTTTGATACGTACTTCCGCCTTGTCGATACCTGCGAAGAGGGGATTGGAAAACCCCGGAGCATTTCCCAGACTGATCTGGCCCAGATCAATCCCCAACCATGGAAATACAGACAGAGCAATATCCCCCTGGATGGTCAGTTCCCGACCGGTCTGTTTTTTGACAGCCGCAGCGATTTCATCCTTATAATCGTTGGGATTGATCAGAAAAACTGCAGCGGTCAGCAGACCAGCGATAAGTACAACCAGTGTACAAAGAACAATGACAGCAATTTTCAGGGCACGCATGGGGATCTCCTTGGGCCGATGGAACAGTCATGAGACGTAACGATTTTTTGGTACACACATTTGCAAAGACTAGAGAAGTTCGCGGGCTTTTTGTCAAGTGGTTTTCATCATTTTGTCAGGTACGTCTTCTATCCTTCCCATTCATGCATGAATGTTTCCGGACCGACCAGCGTATATCCCTTGTCCTGGAGTGCGGCCGCGATCTGCGAGGGATCATCCGTGGCGATGCGCACAACGATGATCCGTTTGTCATTATGGAAAAAGGTTCCCGTGGAGATAATACTCATGCCGTGTTGGGCGATGATCCCGGAGACTTCATTGAGAATGCCTGAGCGGTCCTCAACCTCCAGAGCGATGCGTGAGCCGCCCTGGCGATAGCCCATTTCCTCCACCAAAACTTCCAGAAGTACAGTGCGGTTGATATAGCCGATGAGTTTTCCTTTGCTGTTTACAACAGCAAGCCCGGCCAGGTTGTCCTCATACATTTTGGCGGCCGCAGCCTCGATTTCGGTATCCGGGCTGATGGTCTTGATATCCTTGCGCAGGATCTGGTCGATGGTCAGCTTGCTCAAAAGATAATTGATTTCGTGTTTTTCCAGAGAAGTTATGATGGAGGGAAGGGCCGCGCTGATGTCCTCCTTGCGTACATAGCCCACAAGTTTGTCGCCCTCTGTGACGAGAAGCATCCATAACCTGTTTTTGGTCATAAGTGCTTCGGCATCCATGATTTTTGTTTTCGGGGTCACCGTTACAAAGTCGGATAACATCTTTAATCCAACGTACATATGTCTGCCTCCTGTGTCATTTCTTGATTTGCTGGTGCGTGGAGTTAAACCAAACCCAGTTTCAGACCCATAGTTTTCGAACAGGTTATCACTGTTCAATTCTTTTTTCACCGCGAAGGGCACGAAGGAACGCAAAGGGTGAAGAATCTGGGATAGATTGAGCTTTATTTTGTTGCTTTTCTTCGTGTTCCTTAGCGTTCTTCGCGGTGAAAAAAACTCAATCCCTCAAACGCGGTTTGGTTTAGTGATTTTTGAGCATGCTCACAAGCGATGTCCCTACCTCGGAGAGAATATCCCGGTTACTACGAAAAAATTTCAAAAAAAACAACAGAGTTGAAATGGTTTCGATCCAGGAATCAGGTTTGAAGTCTGGATTTTAGATCAGTTAAGCTTCATGTGCTGAACCTGGGGAGCCCATTGCTCGATTTCCGGTTTGATCTGCATCAGCCCCGCTTCCTGGCCTATTTCGCAGACAAGACAGCCCAGAAACAGGAGAAGCATCAAGACGCCCAGAATTTTTTTCCATCCGGCGTCGGCCTTTTTGAGAAAGATAATACAGGGCAGTATGCCGAACAGAATGACGATCCCTACGCCGCCGACAATATTTAACGCCTGCAGAAAGACCTCCTGCCAGATGAGGGCTATGGCCAGGGGTGGGATAAAGGTCAGCCCGACGACCGCTTTTCTGCTTTGGATGTGCAGATGAGAGCCGTCTGAATCCAGAGGGCTCTCATGGCGTAGCCGATGAGCATGCCCATGAGAATGGTTTTCCAGACCACGTTGTGCGTTAGTTTTATCCCAGAGCAACGTCGAGAATCATCATTACTGTAAATCCGGTCATGGTGGTCATGGTGACCAGATCGATATGCGCGTAATTGGTCTGGGATTCCGGGATCAGTTCTTCCACCACCACAAAAATCATGGCTCCGGCCGCAAAGCACAGGGCGTAGGGGAGGATGTTCTGCATGTTCAGAACAAAGACTGCACCGATAACTCCGGCAATGGGTTCCACGATGCCCGACGCCTGTCCCAGGAAAAAACTCTTCCATTTGCTCATCCCCTCTCTGCGTAGGGGCATGGATACGGCCGTTCCCTCGGGGAAGTTCTGGATGCCGATACCGAGGGCCAGGGCAATGGCGCCGCCCATGGTGGCCGATGGAAGATGAGCACCCACTGCGCCAAAGGCAACGCCCACAGCAAGACCCTCAGGGATATTGTGCAGGGTGATGGCCAAGACCAAGAGGGTGCTGCGTTGCCATGAAGTTTTTATGCCCTCGCGTTTATCCATGCTCAGACCCGGATGAAGGTGGGGCAGAACTTTATCCGTCAGGCGCATGAAAATACCTCCCCCCATAAAACCGATGGAGGCTGTCAGCCAGGGAATGTGACCCAGTTGTTCGGCCATTTCTATGCCCGGCGCCAGAAGAGACCAGAAACTTGCGGCAATCATGACCCCGGCAGCAAAACCGAGCATGGCGTCCATGAGTTTCTGGTTGATGGATCTGGTAAAAAAAACGACC
>JAQVZR010000309.1 GCA_028708105.1 Desulfoplanes sp.
TTGTATTTACATGAAGGGATGGGCGGTGCCCATATCTGTAGTATGAACTATGAACGCATCAGTTCGCGGATTCGGCATACTCCGCAGGGTGGTGCTTCAGGAGTGGATGTCGGAAATCCACAGAGGGGACAAGGGTGGAGTTCCCGGTTTATTTCTCGGCTATTTTGAAAATGAGGGCGACCCTGTTCCAGAAATTTTTGGTAAAAGCAGCGTTTGCGCCCGGGCTGGAGTTCTTCGAGTTGGTTGAATAAGGCCTTATAGGATGTAAAACTTGCTCCTCGGCTGAAGGGGCAGGGATGATAGCCATAGTGTATGCCGGCCAGGAAGCATAGATTGGCGGTCTCAAATTCTGAGACCGTATACAGGGGCTTTACTTTCTTGGCGAACCCTTGTTCCGCAGGGAGCACTGGGCCTTGGGACTGTAGGTAGGCTTGATCCCACGCCAGGGTGTTGGAAAACAGGCGGGCCACTTCGTCATCCAGATTATGGCCGGTGACCAGAGTCGTAAATCCCCCTTCAATGGCTATTTTATTGAAAAAGTGACGTTTCAGCTGTCCGCATACCGAACAAATGGGGCGTCTGATTTTTTGTTTGACTTCGGGGATGGCCAACCCCTGCTCTGCAAATTCTACGATCTGCAGAGGAATGTTATAGGCGGAACAGAAGCCCTCTGTGGTCTGCCTGGCCTTGACGGATGATTCACCGATGCCCAGATCCAGATGCAGTCCTGTGACGTTATAGCCCAGCTTGGCCAGCTGCCAGGTTATGGCCAGCGAATCCTTGCCGCCGCTGATGGCCACGAGCAGCGTGTCATCGTGAGTGAACATCTTTTGAACATGGATAGCCCGTTCAATCTGACGGGCGAAAAAAATTAGATAACACTCCGGACAAAAGGCCGTATTATGACTGGGAAGGGCAACTGCTGCTGTTTTTTTACATCGTTTGCATTTCATGACTATCCTCTTGAGGTCACATCTCTGACGATGATGTTGTCATTGTGGAGGATTTTGCAGTCTGGCGTGAGCAGTTTGCCATTTCTAATGACGAGAACCCCTGTGGATTTTCGTTGCAGGCGGTTGAGAAGTTGGAGAACAGAATTTATTTTTGGGAAGGTAACCGACGTATTTTCGGGTTCTAAAGTGACGATGACCATGGACTCTCTGGATTGGTAATGTGATTATTGATGTAAGGAATATACTTGATAAAAGTACTTTATAAAAGGGAAAACAATGTTAAGAAAATCTTGTATGTTTTCTTTTCGCGGGGTATCAACAAAGAAAAAACCCTAACCGGAGTGTAGACGATGGCAACAGGAAAGGTCCTTGTGATCGACGACGAACTTCATATCCGGATGTTGTATCAGGAAGAATTGGAAACTGCTGGATATGTGGTGGCGGTATCTGATGGAAGTGACGATATTTTGCCACTACTCCAAAAGGAAAAACCAGATGTTGTCGTGCTGGACATAAAACTGGGTCCCGATCGCTCGGGGCTGGATTTACTCCAGGAAATCCGAAGAGATAATCAGGATATTCCGGTCATTTTATGTACTGCCTACGACAGCTTCCAGCAGGATTTCAAGTCTATAGCTGCAGATTATTATGTGGTCAAATCCGTAGATTCAACGGAACTTTTGTTTAAGATTGCTCAAGCCATGGCAAAGGCAAAAAAGAAAAATGACGCTGTCTCCTCAGGCAATGTTTTGGAGAACATACCTCCTTTGCCCCGCAGCGACCGATGACATGCGTTGTAAGGAATTGCCTAGATTCTTCCTTCTTGTACGGCATGGCAGGCTACTTTTGTGCCGTTATCCATTGTCAGGAGTTTTGGACGTTCATGCAGACAGCGTTCGTTGGCATACACGCAGCGCCCGTGAAAAAAGCATCCCGATGGCAGATTGATCGGTGTGGGGACTTCTCCCCGGAGTTTGAGATGCTTGAGGCCCTTTTGTCCGAGTTTGGGAATGGCGCTCAAAAGTGCCTGGGTATAGGGATGCCGTGGTGATGCAAAAAGATCTTCGGAACGGGCAAGCTCACATACTGTCCCTAGATACATGACCGCCACCCGGGAACTGATGTGTTCCACTACGGACAGATCGTGGGTGATGAACATGTAGGTCAGTCCTTTTTTTTCCTGGGCATCCATGAGCAGATTCAGAATCTGTGCCTGGATGGATACGTCTAAAGCGGAAATGGGTTCGTCGGCCACAATAAATTCCGGATCAACCATCAGTGCCCGCGCGATACTGATTCGCTGGCGCTGCCCGCCTGAAAATTCATGAGGAAATCTGTCTGCCCATGCAGGGTCTACTCCTACAAGGTGCATGATTTCGTCTACTTTATCCGAGATTTCTGCCGTTGATTTATCCGGGCGGTGGAAAGCTACGGGTTCCTGCAAAATCTGTCTGACTTTCATCCTTGGATTGAGGGATGCATAGGGGTCCTGAAAAATCATCTGCATCCTGGCCCGGTAGGGAAGCATTTTTTTGGAATCAATATTGTCGATACGTTCTCCACGGTACAGGATCTTGCCGCTGTTTGGAGGATACAGTCCCAAAATTGTTCTTCCGAGAGTGGATTTGCCGCAGCCTGATTCTCCCACCACACTGAACGTCTCCCCTGGATAAATATTGAAAGACACGTCGTTGATGGCTTTAACCGTGGTCCTTTGGCGGACAGGTTTGCCATTTTTCCAATGAAGCTGGTCAAGAAACCCGCCGGATATGTCAAAAGCCTTGACTAAGTTCTTAACGGACAGAATTTTTTCAATGGAGGTAGAGAGTCTTGGGGGCATAGGAGTATTTTGGAGTTAGAGTGAAAGAGAAAAGACGGATATACGCTATAAGATATCGGATGTAATTTTTATCCAGAATTTTTGTAGGGTTACAGCATGGTGGGTCCGGGTTTACCCCGTTCAGCGGGAAGCGTTGGGGACCAATGTGTGTCTTTGGATTCCGGTGTCTATTCATCGTGGGATCGAAACACCGGCATACTGCGAATGAACCGAAATTTTTATCCTCCTATCACATATATCCTTTATCCTATATTTCTTATGGATTTCAATCCACAAAATGACACGCCACCATACCCGTGCCATTGGCACTGACATGCAATTCAGGTTCTTTGCTCATGCATATTTCCTGGCACAGGGTGCATCTGGGATTAAAGGCTCACCCCCGGGGGATGGATGTCAGGTTGGTCATCATACCCGGAATTTGGTTCAGTCTGTTGCCCCGGTGCTTGCTCTGGGGCAAGGCGTTGATGAGTCCTTTTGTATAGGGATGCTGGGGGTTGCTGATGATGTCATCGGTCAGCCCTTTTTCTAC
>JAQVZR010000310.1 GCA_028708105.1 Desulfoplanes sp.
CTCCATTGATCTGCTTGGCTGTTGTTTCCAGGCTCGGGATGAGCTGATCAAGAGTGGTCTGGGAGGCAAAGGGGCTCACCTTGCCGGCTTTGTCCATCAGTTGGACATCCAGGCTGCATTCCTGGCCCATGATGGTTACGCTGCCGTACACAAGATAGTCGGACGCGATGCCGGTGAGGGCTTTTTGGGCGGCAGTGGTATCTGCAATGGGATCTGCTGCGTGCTGTTCAACAATGTCTTTGGATACAGGGGTAAAATGATCCGTCCAGGTCAGCCGGGTCTGGAGCATGGCCGGGATGCCTTTTTGCAGATATTGGTAATCCTTGGGACCGTGGATGGCAAAAGGGGCCACGGCAAAGGTCTTGGCTGTCTCCTCGGCAAAGGCCGACGGGAGCATGGTTAAGAGACACAGCATCATGAGTGCGAAACGCATAATCATGGAATATTCCTCCGTACAAGAAGTGGGCAAGGGGATATGATTGTCCCTGCGGGTTGTCTTTATAGGTAAATGAAGTCTTTTGGTTTGGAAGTGGGGGGGTTGTCAAGGAGGATAGTGTTAAGTTTTATGTTTTAGGTTGGGAAGGAGGGGAGAGGGAGAAAAGAAGGAAGGCAGGGAGGGAGGCGGGAGACAGGAGACGGGGAGGCGGGAGACAGGAGACGGGAGGGGCGACATGTCATCATGACTTGACCTCCTTTTTTAGGATGAATACGGAAACAGATTATCGTATCACCGGTGGTCATGCGATCAATTATCTATGAAAAATAAGGATCGGGCATACATGGTTTCCAGAAGAGATTTTTTATTAGGCGCTGTGCGCCGGGTGCGTCAGAATGTGGATGACGTGGTCACTCCGGAAAAAAAGGCCCCGGTTTCCGGCATCGGCAAGGATATCTGCGAAGCCGACAGGTTGTTTGGGGAAGGGCAGTATGACCAGGCGGTGGAACTTTATAAAACCGTACTGAGCCGGGAACCTCACCACAAGGAGGCCCGGGTGCAGACCATGATCTGCCAGTACCGCCTGGGGCAGATCAATCCGGCCAAGGTGTGCGCCCAGCAGGTGCTCAAGCAGGAACCCGGGAACCAGGTTGCCCGGCTGTATCTGGGCCTTGTCTGGGCCAAAAAAGGCAATCTGGACAAGGCCATGCAGGCCTGGAGTGATTATTTTGATTTGAAGATGCCTCGTATTTTGCGGGAGGTAAATCTGCAAAAGGCATTATTTGAAGCCGGGGAAGGTCTGGAGTGTGAAGACGTGGTGGCGAGTGTGGAAGAGGTGATGGGCGTGCGCAGTGCGCAGTAGGCAGTGCGCAGAGAAATATATCGTTGGTGCCGTGGGATTCAGGCTGTGGTTGCTCGACCGGTCCTCTCAAATTTTATCGTTGAGAAGAGCAGCGTATGCGCATCTCAACGTGGTTTTTCCTGCGCACTGCAAACTGTGCACTTTTGTCTACTGCACACTTTTTTTACCCATCTTCTGTTCCGATATTTCCAGGCGGAACGTTGTCTTTTCCACTTCCGTTGTCAGATCGACACTCCACCCCACCTGTTCTGCCAGGGCCTTGACCATGGGCAGTCCCAGGCCGAGATGGCCGGGTTTGGAGGTGCTTCCTTCCTGCCATGGATCAAGGTTGCTCGGCATGGCGGTCGGTGATGTGAGCATGAAGGCTGCGCCCTGGCCGAGGGGGGCTATCTGGAGGGTGATTTCCTGCTGGGCGTTGGGGTCGTTGGCGGAACAGGCTTCAACGGCATTTTTTATGGCTTCATCCATGCTCAGGGTCAGGATGAACGGAGGAAGTTTGAATTCGGGCAGGTTGTCAGCGCAGAGGATATTTTTCGTCAGTTTGTGCTTGAAAAAAAGATTGCTGGACCAGAATCTGTTCAGCCAGGTAATAAAGAGGGAAATGTCAATGACGTTGAGGTCTTCTTCGGTGTAAAAGCTATGCTGTTCATTGTCTCTGAGGATGGCGGCCAACCTGTCTACGGCCTGCGTAAGGCGACTGAATTTTGGAACCAGTTCTTCGGCACGCAGGGTGGGGTCACGTTCGATCTTGTTTTGGAACAGCTCCAGCTGCATCTCCAGAACATGGCAGAGATTGTTGACGTTGTGGGTCATGCCCGGAAGCTGTCGGCCAGCATTGGCCGCCAGGTAGGTGCGGGCCAGGATGCGCCACTCTTCAATGCTTCTGCTCATTGTTTTTCTCCTCTGCTCATTTCTTGTTGTTCCTGAAAGACGTTTGAGATGATGACTTGGCGGTCCTTATCACGGATGCTGGTATATTCCAAGACCTACACAGGGGTGAGCCGTCACTGGCGTGTTCCTGTCTGGTTAGGGTGCCCACGGCATTGACGAAACGCAGGGGAAACCGGGAAAGGGTGACCACCGTCTTCGATGTCGGCGTTGATTGGCAAGATATGGGAGCAGTGAACGGACCCTGCATTGCTGATCTGGAAAATGGTCGCGGTCAACAGGTATACTGCCTGATGCTTGTCTGGTGCAAAAGGCCCAGAATCGTATCCAGCTTGGCGTTCATGGATTCCAGATAGCAAGGAGGGGGCTGGAAACGAGATTTTATTTTTTGTAGTTCAATAGATCCCGTTTTCCTCGACTTCAACATGCATGGCGTGGACGGGACAGATGCGTGTGCATTGGCCGCAGGCCGTGCATCGGTCGCAATCAAAGGCAATGCGTCGGGTTTCCGGATCGAGATGCAGGGCATGGGTGGGACACAGAGCTGTACATACGCCGCAATGTATGCAGGATTCCTCGTCCCGTGAAATCTGCTGCGCTACGGGAGTGATGCGGATGTTGTGCTCCTGAAGATAGGAGATGCCCTTGGCGTAGTCTTCTTCCTGCCCTGAGAGTTCCAGGACCAGGTGCCCCTCCTGACGGGGATTGATCCGGGCCTTGAGAATATTAAAGGTCAGATCAAAGAGTTTGGCCAGATTGCAGATGACCGGTTTGCCGGACACGACCGGGGGAAAGGACAGGGATATGATGCGGCTGTAATTTTTCATAGGTGTTAGATTTTAAGTTTTAGGTTTGTAGGGGCTCCCCCCCGTGGGTGCCCATTTTCGAGCATTGTCCCTCGACCATGAGAAAACAAATATCCTACAACGCGGTTTCGAGGAACCCGGCGGACAACCCATGCATGGATCAGTTCGATTTCAAAAATGCCTTGGCCCGGCGGGCTTCGATGGTTTCGGGATATTTTTTGATCAGATCCTGCAGCACCAGCGTACCGGGTTTTTTCTTGTTCAGTTTGAAAAAGGACATGCCCTGTTTGAGCAGAGCGGGCCTGTATTTATTGCTCTTGGCGTATTGTTCGA
>JAQVZR010000311.1 GCA_028708105.1 Desulfoplanes sp.
GGTTGTGCCTTCTCTTATCATCGGTTTTCTGGCTGGAGGTATCTGCTATGGCGCTGTCCTTCTGAAAACAAAATTGCGCTATGATGATTCCCTGGACGTTGTGGGCATCCACGGCGTCGGTGGTATCTGGGGCGCTTTGGCCACAGGCCTTTTTGCCAGCACGGCCATTAATCCCGACGGGGCCAACGGCCTTTTTTACGGGAATCCCCAGCAGCTCTGGATACAATTTGTTTCTGTGGTCGCCACCTGCCTTTTTTCCTTTACTGTTTCGTATGTTCTGTTCAAAATCATTGACAGGACCATCGGTGTCCGGGTTGGTGGTGATGAGGAAGAAATGGGATTGGATGTTGCCCAGCACAGCGAACACGGGTATCAGTTGTAATATGATGGTGTTCAAACCGATGAGGAGAAGGCTGGATGAAAAAAATAGAGATTATTACACGCCCGTTCAAAGTGGATGATATCAAGGACAGCCTGACGGGACTGGGTATCCGGGGCATGACGGTTACCGAGGTCAGCGGATTCGGCAGGCAGCGCGGCCATAAAGAGGTCTACCGCGGGGCCGAGTATCAGGTGGATTTTGTTTCCAAGATCAAGATAGAGATCGTGGTCGATGACGAGCAGGTCGAAGAAATTCTGAGTGCTGTCCAGGATGCGGCCAGAACCGGGAAGGTGGGTGATGGCAAGATCTTTGTCTCCCCCGTTGAGAATGCCGTGCGTATCAGAACAGGTGAACGGGGCCCGGAGGCCATCTAGGATCAATTTTCTTTGAAAGTAATGACAATGACGTCTCAGCCAGAGAGCCCCGAAGACCAGAGTGCAAGGTCTTCGGGGCTCTCTTTTGAGACAGGCGGTGTACATGGACTGTTGCGGATGCCCCGGGCGATAGCCTCGGCCATATCCCGGGTACTGTTCCACATGGTGTCGTATAGAATGGTGACCTGATTTTTCTGATAATCGTCGGCCCATTCCAGGTATTTGTTCACGATCTGGAGAGGATTGTTCCGCCAGATGATGCCGTGACCGGGCATGATCCAGTCAACGGGAAGACCAAGGACCAGGATTTCTTTGATCTTTTTGGTCACCATAACGTATCTCCGTGAGATCAAAAACTATGAGTCTCAAAGTAGGTCTGGTTTAGCGGATACCCTCAATTTTAAGCAGTTGTGCTTTGGCCGTCAGTCCGTGAGCAAACCCTGTGAGCGTGCCGTTGCTGCCTATAACCCGATGGCAGGGGACAATGAGGGGAATGGGATTTTTGGCATTGGCCATGCCTACGGCACGGGATGCCTTGGGATTGCCGATGGCTGCGGCAATATCACCGTAGGATCGCGTTTCTCCAAAAGGGATGGCGCACAGGGCATGCCAGACCTGTTTTTGGAATACGGTGCCCTGGGGATTGACTTCCACATCAAAATGTGTGCGCTGCCCGGCAAAGTAGGCCATGATCTGCTTTTTGATGTCCGCAAAATGGGAATCATTGCGTTCCCATGTTGTGGCAATTTCAAAGCACCGCACACCTTCACCGGTCATCATGTGCAGATGGGTAAGCCCGACCTCGTCGCCAACGAGAATGATTCTCCACAAGGGAGAATCAAACTGTGTGTAATAGTGCATAGTATTCCTCGAGTAACCGGGTTTATTCCGTCGGAGCAGTGGTTCAATAGAAACTCAACATTTCGAAATAGTTCTGGTTTAGTATCCCTGCGGGTCTAACGCTGTCATTAACAACGGGTATGAACGGGTATGCAGGAAATACTATGATTGTTGAAAATGTATCAAGCATTAAACATATCGCCGGTCCCGCTCGACAAAAAAAGGATGGCGCAGATGCGGTGCCGAATATTTGTAAAAAATTTTTATAACTTACTAAATTTATTAATAAAGTACAAACCAGAGAGTTACACTTGGGCTACGCTCAACCTGTCGGTTCCTGTTGTCTTTTTTTGACGAATACTGCTCCAAAATACACGGTGAAAAAGCTCTGTCCGTCTCTGTTTATCCCTCCGGAAATATGACCCAATGTTTTTGATCCGCAGCGATTGTAAAATCCGCGGGCAAGGGCTTCTCTTATGCCATAGTATTCGAATACCTGCTTTATCATGGGCCAGGCATCATGAATGGTCAGCTCCGCTTCATATAGATTGACATCGAAAGATGTTCTGGAAGTGTCCTTTTCCTCCACATGCAGAAAAATGATGTCCCATGGAGCCACTCCCTTTGAACTCGCCAGCGCAATAATGGCCTGGGCCGCACGGCATGGTATGGTGCACTGTTCCCCGTAGAATCCGGGAATTCTCCGGATGATTTCGCGGGCAGGGACCCGGGGAATGCAGTAATACAGGGACATGGCGTGGCATGCGTTGTCTGACGGGTTCCATTTATAGCCCTTGTACCAGAGCACGGGGGAGGAAGGAGGTGTTCTTGCGGAGATTGCACTTCCGAATTCCGAGTAGGCCTTGCATGTAGCGTTTTTATCGTTCCTCTCGAATCCAAAAAACAGGGTCCGTGCATGTCGCATATCCCCGGCAAACGACCTGTAAAAAGCTGCGGGCATCTGGAAGTTTTGGCAGATATTCCTGACTCCTGAGGGAAATATGCGTGTGTCTTTTTGTTTTTTGATTCCTACGACGAAACGATTTTCTAAAAATTTTCCAGAAGCAAGCTTAACGGAGGGCTCGAATCCGTATTCCAGGCCCAGATCATGCACGGAAAGGAGCAGTCGTTCTCCTTGGTTCATAAGCCGATTTTCTAACGTATTCATGTGGTTTTTTCCATTCAGGCAATTTTTTTGGGTTCACCTGTCTGAATTTATTCGATAAAAAGTTTTCAGTTGAGCATAGTTAATAGGCATTATGGCATATTTTTTGTATTGCATATATTTATTTTTATGGATAAGTATAATTTCATAAATTTTCTCATAATTTTAATAAAATTATGTTAATCGGTTAAAAAGACTTTTAAATTTAAATTGGTTATATGCCAACGCTGTTATGTGAATAAAACATTTAGCACAAATTGTTATTTCAACATTGGCCGCTCCAACGCGGGGCGGAGAATTTTTTTGTTTTCCATGTTACTGGTTTACACATATGACACTGTCTTTCAAAAAAATTGGAGAATAAAATGCACCACGATATTAATACGTTATCGTCGTACGTATTGCGCTCTTGTCTGTCCATGATTCTGCCGGTTGTCTTTGTCATATGCTGCTCTGAACCGGCTGCAGCTCAGGATCTTGCCTATTATTACAAGCTTGCCCAGACAAACGATCAGAAGCTGCAGGCTGACCTGGAACGATACCGGGCCGCCGAACATC
>JAQVZR010000312.1 GCA_028708105.1 Desulfoplanes sp.
TACGAAAACAGCCAAGTTGCCCCAGATCAGTCTGGAAGCTACAGCTCCGGAAGTGGAAGTGGGAACGAGCACTGCAAGCAGTCTCAACCAGGGGATCGTGCATGGTTTTGCGGCCATGGTCGAAGGATTGGGCATGCGTCTTAGGCGCAGCCTGGGTGATGAAAACGCCGTGGTTGTGGCTACGGGAGGGTTTGCTCAGAACATCACTCCCGTATGTTCGGGCATTGATTATCTTCAGCCGGATTTGCTTATGCAAGGTTTGAGGATGGCGTATGCCGGCCACAAAAAAAAATAAAGAATGCAGACCACCGCAATGCAGACTAAAGAATTCGATAGAAGCGGGGGCTCTTGCCTCGACCTAGCGAACTCTTGTAAATCGACAGAGATCAATGCATACTTTTTTCACAAATATAAACTTCTACGAGGAGTAGGGATATGAGCTATATTGAATCAGTCTGGGCTCGGGAAATTTTGGACTCTCGAGGTAACCCCACTGTTGAGGTTGAGGTTGCTTTGGAATCGGGCGCAGTTGGTCGTGCGGCCGTCCCTTCGGGGGCTTCCACGGGAACACGCGAGGCCCTGGAACTTCGTGATGGCGACGCGAGCCGATATGGCGGCAAGGGAGTAGAACAGGCGGTGAAGAACGTCATTAAAGAAATCGCTCCCGAGGCCGAGGGTATGGATGCCAGACGGCAGGTTGAACTGGACCAGATGCTCATCAAACTGGACGGCACAGAAAACAAGAGCCGGTTGGGCGCCAATGCCATTTTGGGAGTTTCCATGGCCACGGCCAGAGCCATGGCTACGCATCTGAACATGCCTTTGTACCAGTATCTTGGGGGCGTAAATGCCAAGGTTATGCCTGTTCCCCAGATGAATATTTTAAATGGTGGCATGCATGCTCCCAATAATTTGGATATTCAGGAATTCATGATTATGCCCCTGGGCGCCGAGACCTTTAGCCAGGCACTGCGCATGGGTGCTGAGACCTTCCATGCCTTGAAAAAAATTCTGGCCAAAGACGGCCTGACCACTGCTGTCGGCGATGAAGGAGGCTTTGCTCCCAATCTTAAGAACCATGAACAGGCCTTTGAATATATTATCAGAGCCATTGAAGCCGCCGGGTTCGAACCGGGCAGAGATATTTCTCTGGCCATTGATGCCGCAGCTTCTGAATTTTTTAAAGATGGTGCGTATCACCTCGCCGGTGAGAACAAGGTGCTCTCTGCCCAGGAGCTCATCGACATGTACGACGGGTTCACCTCAAAGTTCCCGTTGGTCTCCATTGAGGACGGGTTGGCTGAATCCGATTGGGAGGGTTGGCAGGACATGACTGCTCAGCTGGACCATATTCAGATTGTCGGGGACGATATCTTTGTCACTAATCCGGGGATTCTGAGTCATGGTATAATTCATGGTGTAGCCAATTCGGTCTTGATCAAGCTGAACCAGATCGGCACGCTGACCGAAACCATGGACACCATTGAAATGGCCAAGGAGTCCGCATACACCACGGTTATTTCGCATCGTTCAGGAGAAACAGAAGATAGTTTTATTGCCGATCTGGCCGTGGGTGTGAATGCCGGACAGATCAAAACCGGTTCTTTGTGCCGTAGCGATCGTTTGGCCAAATATAATCAGTTGTTGCGTATTGAAGAGGATCTGGGCGACCAGGCCGTCTATTTTGGACCGGCCATGGCTGCGGAATGGTACGAGGAAGAGGACTCCGAGGAAGGCGAGGAATAAGATGCTGCTGCTTAATGGAAAAGAAACTGCTGCGGCTATCCGTAAGGAGCTGCGTGAGCAGGTCCTTGCCCTGAAGGAGACTGCAGGAAGGGTTCCTGGGCTGGCGGTGATCCTTGTGGGTGAGGACCCTGCCTCTTCCGTGTATGTGCGTAACAAAGAGCGGGCCTGTGCTGAAGTCGGTATCAAGTCCATCGGGTACAAGCTGCCTGTTTCCACCAGTCAGAAAGAACTGGAAGAACTCATCGCCACGCTCAATGCGGATGAGAACGTGCACGGCATCCTGCTCCAGTTGCCGGTTCCTGACGGATTGGACAGTCAGCGTTGCCTGGAACGCATCTCTGCGGACAAAGATGTGGATGGTTTTCATCCTATGAGTGTCGGTCGGCTGACTCTGGGACTGCCAGGATTTAAATCCTGCACCCCCGCCGGAGTCATGACCCTGCTTACGCGTTATGGATTGGATGTCTCCGGGAAAAAAGCAGTGGTATCGGTCGGAGCAATATTGTCGGTAAGCCGCTGGCGTTGATGCTTTTGGAGCGAAATGCCACCGTAACAGTCTGTCATTCTAGAACAGCTGATCTGGCCGAAGAAGTCCGGTCTGCGGATTTTGTTTTTGCAGCTGTGGGACGGCCCCGGTTTATAACTGCAGATATGGTCAAGCCTGGTGCCGTTGTGGTGGATGTAGGTATCAACCGTACGGATAATGGGCTGGTGGGAGACTGTGATTTTGAAGCTATCAGCAAAATTGCATCGGCAATGACTCCTGTTCCCGGCGGTGTCGGTCCCATGACCATTGCCCAGTTGCTGATTAATACGGTAGAATCGTTTACGAGGACTGTCGGAAAATAATTCTATCTGGATCGCTGTTGTCTAACGTCCCCCCAAAAGGCCCGTGAGGGCCTTTTGGGGATTCTTTTTTTGGGGTTATTCCACGACGATTCCGGCATACCCTACCACATTATCATAGTCTTGGCTTACATCTCCCGAAGTGGCGTAGCATATTTCTGAGGCCTTGGTCGCACCCAGGGCGCAGGCGGCTTGCAGGCCCATTGTCATGGGAAAAATGCCGCACATGGAAATGGCATGATCGCGCACTGTCTGGAACAGTCCCTGCGGGGAGAGGGCCAGAATTTGGTCAATAGCCAGCCTGTCCTGTTTTTTTGCCTGCCGCGCAGAAATAAAATGGCTCATGTCCGAGCTGACCACAATACTCACGGGTTTTTGCGCCCTGGCGATAACACCGGCCAGGGCAGACCCCATGGCCAGTAGAGATCCGGGGTGGGGATCGGCAATGCAGATGGGCACGATACGGGTCTTGGGGAATTTTGCGTGGAGCAGGGGAAGCTGTACCTCCAGGGAGTGTTCACCGAGATGGGCTGTATAGTCGCTGGTAATGCCGGGGATGGCCGCCAGGATAGCAGCCGCTAACGGTTCGTCAACTTCCAGAGCTCCACCGGGAAAGAGCCATGTGCCGTCCGGCCACAGGGCCACGAGATCGCCGATGCCGGTATGGTTGGGCCCGAGGAGAACAACTGTTTCGGCCAGATTGGCACGGGCGATGGTTTCC
>JAQVZR010000313.1 GCA_028708105.1 Desulfoplanes sp.
CCAAAAATGTGGTTTTGAAGTCGTTTCGGCGGGGCAGAAAGCAAAAGCATGGGCTGGATTTTATGCGTGGGGTATATTTCACCTATCCGCGGTGCTGAAAAATGGCTATAGAGACGACGTTGATGTGTCTGTCAGGATGATCATCTCAATTACTTTTTACCCCCGGTGGAATAGATGTCCCAAACCATTGAATGTAAAGCCTTGCAGACCATGCTTATCGGCTTGCTCAGCTGCAGGTGTCCGGTGAGCGAAACAACGGAAAAACTATTATGGGCCCGGTTTTTTCAGGTACGCAATGAAGAAGTCCTGGACCTGGGGCCTTTTTTAGAAATTGCGGATAAAAATCCTGTGCCGACCCCCCTGGATCATTTGGTGGAGTTTTGTTCGTACGGGCATGACTGTCCACAGGGGATGCATATTTCTCATAATGACGTGTTGCGCTATTTCTGTTCCCGGTTCCATTATCGGGGGATGTCGGCCCATATTGATCCCCTGATTGTTCGGGATGTTCCGTCATTTCTGGTGACGCACATGATGCTGCCAGCAACATTGGTGGATGGAACGCTGGGGAGTATGCGGGTGTATCTCCCCGGGGGAAAAAGAGTGATATATTTTACGCACGTTGCCTTTGCACCTGATATAGAGCACAAACCGGGTTCGGTATACGGGGTACATATGGGGGCGGCCCTGACCATACTTGATACTGCTCAGGTCGGTATCTGTTGGAACCATCTGGCATTTAAAGAATTTGAATTTTTGGTCCAGTTTGTTGATAATGTTGACTTTAGAACGTTCCAGCATCTGGGGAATCATCAGCAAAGAATTGAGCAAAGGATTGGCAGAAATTACACGTAATGGCTTGTGCTGTCGGCACTCCTGTTGTTGAGTGTGCTTCGTTTTGGGTATCGCGTTGATTATTTTTTCGCGTTTTCGAAGAGAAAGAAACATTGTGACCACAGTGCTGCAAAACCAGAGAGGTTGATATGATTTTTGTTATAACTCGATGTAAAGATTGTCCATTTGAGCAGTTTTCCGAAGGTAAACGATCCTGCAAGGTCGCTTCTGTAGTTCATCCGGAAATCCCGGCTGAAATCACCAAACGCCCGGAATGGTGTCCCTTGTACAAGGAACAGATGATCGTCAGGGATAAGAAATTGTAATTGATCGTTGTGGATTTGAAGAAACATGCAAAGCCCCTCTCCGAAAGTGTATTTTCGGAGAGGGGCTTTGTTGTTAGCATTTGCCCTCCTTGTCGCGTTGTTATGGACAGATCTTTTGCCCCAGAATACAAGAAGGCGTAATCCTGTTTGCACAGAATTACGCCTTCTTGTATTCTTCATGGTCAGGCAGTGGGCATATCGGCTGATCGCTCTGTATTCTCTTTTATAATCTGACGGTTATATTTTCCAGATCCCCTGGGTAGCTGCCAGTGCTGCCTGATATACGCCGGCCGGGATACAGCCAAGAGCCAGGACGATGCCGGCCAGGACAAGGGCCATGGACCGTGACGCGATGCTGGCATCAATGGTTCGTGGACTCTCTGTGTCGCGGGTATAGGCATATCTGACCAGGTTTAAATAATAGAAGATGGAAAAAGCCGTGTTGACTGCTCCGATAATGACCAGCCAGTCATAGCCATCTCCCCATAACGAGGTGAACAGAAACAATTTGCCGGTAAAACCCATAGTCGGGGGAATGCCTACCAGGGCAAAGGCGCCTACGGCCAGGGCCAGAGCATAGGCCGGTGCATATGCGTGCATACCGGAAAGATCGTCCAGTGTGACGTTGTCTCCCGCGGGAGAGATGCGGGCGATGACCCAGAAACAGGTCAGGTTCATGAATACATAGGCCAGTCCGTAAAAGGCTGCCGCTGCCAGCCCCTGCTGGGTCCCGGCAACAATACCGATGAGTATGTATCCGGCATGGGCTACGCTGGAGTATCCTAAAATGCGTTTGACGTCCTTTTGGGCCAGGGCTGCCAGGTTCCCATAGGTCATGGAAAGGGCTGCCAGGATCGCCAGTACATCGGTCATGGCCATGCCCGGAATAACCATGTGCGAAATGCGGATCAGGGCGACCACTGCACCGAGTTTGGGAACTGTGGCCACAAAGGCTGCCGTTTCGTTGGAACTTCCCGTGTACACATCCGGGCACCAGAAGTGGAAGGGAAACAGGGCCAGTTTATAAAAGAAAGAAATCATAAACATGGTTATCCCGATCATGGCGATGGGACAGTCCAGGGTGATTTTTCCCGTCAATTCATTCAGATAGGACGTGTTGGCGCAGGCGAGGATATACGAAAGTCCGAAGAGAGAAATGGCCGTGGCTGCGGCGCCAAACATGATGTATTTGATGGCTGCTTCGGCGGCGGGCTGACTCCCTTTGCGTACGGAAATGATGGAATACAGGCTGTAGGAAGAGATTTCCAGGGAGACGAACATGGTCATGAGTTCGACTGCGCTGGAGAGAAGCATCAGCCCCCAGGTGCTGAAGGCCAGCATGAGGTAATAATCTGTTCGTTTGGCCGATGCCACGCCGGGCAGGTTTTTGCCGTTTAATACCGTGATGCAGAAGCCGATGGCGATGGCTAGTTTGAAGAACTGGGAAAGGCCGTCGACCTGATAGGCCTGCGCAAAGAACATACCCTCATTGCCCAGCCCCAGAGCTGCAATGGCAACGCCGATAACGGAGAAGGCAGCGATCCAGCAGGTTTTGTCCTGGCGTTTGCGCAGTACGGAGACAAGAAACAGGGTCGTGATGAAAAAGAGCTGAAAAAGCTCCGGACCAAGGGTGGTCACAAAATGTAGTAAGCTGGAGTTGTTCATTATTCCTGAACTCCTTGGCAGGGCGTCGAGGTGATGACTGACATGTGAGCCACCAGATCCGGGTTTTTATCTGCAAGGACGCGTTCCACTCCCGAAAGTGTTTTGGGGATGGAACCGTCAATGGTCAACCTGGTTAATGTGGGTGCCAGTCCAAGATAAAAGACCAGTAAGGCCAGAGGAAGAATATAGGCCCATTCTCTAAGATTTAGATCCGGAAGGCCCTTGCCTTTGGACGGTTCGCCCCAGGCCAGTTTTTGGAGCAGCCTGAGCATATAGGCAGCTGCAAGCATGGCGCCTGGAATGGCCAATGCCCCGATGATGACATTGTTCTGGAAGGCACCGATGAGGACCAGGGCTTCGCCTACAAAGCTGTTCGTACCCGGAAATCCTAGAGAGGACATGGAAAACAGACCAAAAAAACCTATATAAGCCGGAATAAATTTGGCCAAGCCCATGTTATCGGTAATTTCACGGCTGTGGGT
>JAQVZR010000314.1 GCA_028708105.1 Desulfoplanes sp.
GGTGATGTAGTCTTGGCATAGCCAAAGGCTGACAGGTGATCGGCCCGGAGAGATTCATTGAGGATGAGCAGAATATTGCAGGGGGCCCTGCGGTTCAGTGCCGGGAGTTCTGGCCGTTTGGTCTGCGGGAGTCTGCGGCCTGAATTTTCCTGGTCAAAGAGTTCATCATAGGTGGCGATACCCAGATTGAACAGGGCGTTCATTTCTGGAAGCAGAGCTCCTGAGGTGATGGTGGTCTGATTTTGGAACAGAGGAACGGATACAATAAACAAGAGTATGATGGCGGTTTTTTCCCAGAGGGTTCGCTGGCGTTTGGATGCGCTCCGGGCACTGGCGTAGACAAAAAGATAAAAGACCACAAAAAAAATCAAAAACATAAGGGCATTGAGCAGGGAAATTCTGGAGACTATGGAACCCAGAAAGTCACGGGGAGAGAAATACAAAATACCGAAAGCTGAAATATTCGGGAGTATTCTGAAATAAATAAAAAAGCCGTAGGAAATGGAGATGGTGGCTGTGACCAGAATGGTGAAGATAAGGGTGGGAAACCTGCGTATTTTGTTGGCGGTTTTGTCTTTTATGCGGGAAATGATTTCACCGTACAGAAAAAAGAGCCAAAGAGCGGAAAGGGTGTAAACGCAGTATTCCCGGATGCCCCACAATGTGGTTGTCTCTCTGCGCAATATGAGGTCAATGCAGATATACCCGATAAAATAGGCAATGAGGTTTTTAGTCAGGATATGCTTGATGAAAAAATCCACGGGCAGCTCCAAAACAGTTCCATCATAGACGGAAATAGGCCTGCATCGTATCTCAGATGTGGGAAGCCAGGATCATGATCCAGGTAAAACCGGAAAGCCCCAGAGCCAGAAACACGGCGGCCGATCCGAGATCTTTGGCCCGGCCTGCCAGGGGGGCGTAGTCGGGACTGACAAGATCGACTACTGCTTCGATGGAGGAGTTGCACAGTTCCACAATCATGACCAGTATCCACGTGCCTGCGAGAAGAATTTTTTCGATCATTCCCGAACCCAGGTAGAGTCCCAGAGGTATGAGAATGGCAGCAAGAAGCAGTTCCTGACGGAAGGCGTGTTCATAGCGTACGGCCGCGTTGAGACCTTTCCACGAATAGGAGCAGGCCTGTATGAGATGCAGCAGCGGATTGGTATCTGGTTTGGGCATCAGGTGTCCGGAGGTAAAGGGAGTGCTGAAGAACGCTTTGGTACGGGTATCCTTGTTGGTCGTCAATCGTGGGTTTCACGGGCGTTCAGCCACGCGTCAATGGCTTCGGAAACTCCGTTGTGATCGTTGGATGCCACTGTGGAGAACCGTTTTCTTAGGTCGTTTGGGGCATTGGCCACCACGTAGCTGTGTGCCGTATGTTCCAGGAGTTCCAGGTCATTATAATCGTTGCCGATGGACATGCTGTCCTCGGGCAGGATGCCAAGACGGTCACAGAGCCATGCTGCGGCTGTTCCCTTGGAGACATATCGGGGAAAAATTTCCATCCACGTGGACTGATGATCAAAAGGGGATGTTGCCCGGATAATGCTCAGGTCGGATAGTTCGGCCCGGATTTCGTCAATGATGCCCACGTCCCGCCAGGGGGGTAAAATGGCCACAAACTGGGTGGCTTCCATCCAGTGTCCCAGGTCCTCAAGAGGGTGCCCCCACTGGCTGTTCATGGACAGCCGTGTGGTAAAATCCGGATTGGGAGCCCCTTGGGTTTCAAAGGCAAAGGTATGGTTGTGGGGGATGGAATAGTGAAGCATGAAATCAATCTGTGCATCTCGGAGAATATGAGCTGTCCTGGTGATTTCTTGGTGCTTTAGCGCGGATGCCTTGAGAATATCAAAATGTTGAAGAGAAGCCACCCCCGCGCCGGTGGAAAAGATGATATAGTCTGCAGGAAAATCAGAATCTGCAACCAGACGGAAGGAATGGAGGGAACGTCCTGTTGCCATGACCCGGACGATGCCCTGTTTGCCAAGATCTTCCAGTGTCTTTTTATCTATGGGCGAGAGGGTATGATCGGAGCGGAGCAGTGTCCCGTCCAGATCAGAGAATAGTATACCCGCTGCGTGGGAGGTGCGCCGGGAAATGATGTGGGCTGAGGTGTACGGCATTGTGTGCGCTGTCCTTGGTATCAAGTGTATATCGTGTATATATAAAATATACGACCTGATGTCTCAAAGGTCCAGCGCTGGGAGACGGCAGGCAAATCATGGTTTTCCAGATGGTTTGCCTGCCGTATTGTTCGGAATGTTTTATGCCCCAAAGGAACAGTTGGGAAAATGGCAGGTTGTGCAGCCGAGGCAGAGGCCGCCTTCGCCCATGCGGGCCAGGTCATCCCGGGTGATTTCCGCAGATGTGAGCAGGCGGGGAAGGAGAAGGTCCAGGGCTGTGCGTTTGAAAAACAGGGCACAGGCAGGGACACCTAAAAGCCGTGCTGTGCCGATTTTGCCCACAAGACTCATGGCCCCGGGAAGAACGGGGATTCCGTAAATGAGGTCGCAGGCACCCGCATCAACCAGACCGTGCCGGGTTACATCCCCCGGATCAACGGAAAGTCCTGCCGTGGTGATGATCAGGTCGCATCCTTCGGCAAGTAATTGCAACGCTGCGTCCCGGATGGCTTCACGCTGGTCGGGAGCAAAGATAACTTTCTGCAGTGGGCAGCCGAAGGCATCGAGTTTGGTACGGATGACTTCTTCAAACCGATCCTCGATGGTGCCGTTGAAAATTTCATCACCGGTTATGAGGACGCCTGTTTTGGCTTTTTTTAACGGGAGAATCTGGAAAATCGCATGGTGTTCAAGTACGGCGCAGGCCTGCTGAAAAAGGGGCTGTTGCAGGTAGAGGGGAATGGCCCGTGTGCCTGCGATCTCGTCGCCTTTTTTAACCAAGGTCCATCCTTTGCGGCAGGCAACCATGACCCCCGGGCAGGAATTGAATGTCGCCAGTGTTTCGCTCGCCACCTTCAAAAGGCCATCATACTCGGCCATGAGGGTCATTTTGCCTTCGCGGGGATCTCCTTCGCTCAGGACTCCGGGGCCGGCCATGGCCCGTGCAAAGGCCCGGGCACATGTGTTTTCATGGATCCATTGGTCACTAACATCTTTTTCATGCACATAAACCTGGTTGCGACCCATTTTCTGAAGACGGCAGAGATCACCGACATCAAAGGTTGCTCCTTTACGGAAGGCCGCTCCCTTGCTTTTGCCCGGGTCGATGCGGGTCATGTCGTGGACGATTTTTTTTCCCTGAGCCTTTTCGGAGGCAATGGTCCGTA
>JAQVZR010000315.1 GCA_028708105.1 Desulfoplanes sp.
CATCGGCCTGGGATTTTCCTGTCAGATCAGGGAGGAACTTCCCCATGATCCGTGGGATAAAAAGGTGGATGTGGTGATTACCGAGGAGGAAATGATCTGGACAAAAGGTAAGGATAGTACACAGTGCTCAATACGCAGTGCACAGGAACTACCTGGCAAAACGAGGTAGATGCCGGCCTATGTCCTTTGATGCATGGGGAATACTTGTTTGCTCTCACCGCCCCGGGTTCGACCAACTGTGTAATTCATGAATTACCACAAATAGTTATCATATTCGACGTAGCGAACCAATGTCGCATTGAGACCGCCCTGGGCAATGCAATCCGTATTTCCCGGGAACGCCGACCGTCAAGCCGGCCTTTCAAGCACAAAAAAAGGCACGATGCTCCCATTGCATTCCAAGCACTTTTTTTCTTGGTTTGTTGCCAACTCAGAAACGCGTTGCCGAGCAGCGACAGCGTTCCCAGGATAAAAACGCATCATCGTTGACTGAAAAGTTACACATCATCAAACAACCCCCAAGGAAATCCTATGGTACACTATATTCCCTTTACATTCCCCAATCTTCCCCAGGTTCGTTGTGCTTTTGGCACCCGTCAGGGCGGGACAAGCACCGGCCCCTTTGCTGACGGCAATATCTCCTTTGAAGTCGGTGATGACTATGACACCGTGCTCCAGAACAGGCATGAACTACGCCGCGAGCTGGGATTTGAACGCTGGTGTGAACTCAAACAGGTTCATGGATGCGGTTTTATTCCCAACCCGCAGCACGATGTTATAGAAGGGACCGAAGATCCCGGAGACGGCCTGGCCACTCGGGAACAAGGCGTCGGTCTGGTCATCAAGACAGCTGATTGTCAGCCCATTCTCCTGGCCCATACCTCGGGCAACTATGTGGCAGCCATTCATTGCGGATGGCGGGGCAATCGGATGATCTTCCCCCATCAGGCAGTTATTGCCTTTTGCAGTACCTACGGTATTGAACCCAAAGATATTCTGGCCGTGCGCGGGCCCAGCCTCAGCCCTCACAAAACTGAATTCATCCATTTTGACCAGGAATGGGGCACAGGATTTTCAACCTACTTCACCTCGGAAACACATACCGTGGACCTGTGGCAACTGACCATGGATCAGCTTTTGGAAGCAGGCCTTGCTCCGGAAAACATCTTTGCCGTGGATCTGTGTACCTACACCATGGAACCATGGTTTTTTTCCTACCGTCGGAACACAACCTGCGGACGCCAGGCGTCCGTTATCTGGATTGAAAAATAGCACAACACATCCTAAACACAGGAGGATCAGTATGCAAAACCCCATCGATACATACTGGAATCTACGGATTGCAGACACTGCATCCGCTCTTGAGTCCAATAATTTCGAAGTCTTTACCGTGGACACGGCCGAGCAGGCCAGAGAAACAGTTCTGGGAACCATTCTCCCGGCAACCAAAGCCCAATCAGTTTCCTGGGGCGGGTCCATGACCTTTACGGGTAGCGGCCTGTACGAAGCCCTCAAAAACCGAACCGATCTGACAGTCCTTGACACCTACGACAAATCTCTGTCCCCGGAAGCATCCTACGAACGCCGACGCCAGGCACTGCTCGTGGATCTCTTTTTTGCAGGCACCAATGCCATCACCCTGGACGGCAAACTGGTCAATCTGGACATGATCGGCAACCGGGTCGGCGGCATCACCTTTGGCCCCAAAAACGTGGTCATCCTGGCTGGCAGAAATAAAATCGTCACTGATATGGATGAGGCCATGTTCCGCATCAAAAATTACGTGGCCCCGGTAAACGCCATGCGCCTGGGCAAAAAAACCCCCTGCGTCAAAACTTCCTATTGTCAGGAATGCAAGAGTCCGGATCGGATCTGTAACACATGGGCCATTGCAGAAAAGGCCTTCCCCAAAAAACGGATCAAGGTGGTGTTGATCAATCAGGATCTGGGTTTTTAGTTCTCTTGATGTGTCGGCGTTTGTCATAAAGCAATATTCGCAGACAATCACCCTGTATCCATAAAAAAAACCCCCTGGAACTGGGGGCTTTTTTTATGGTCTTCGTCCAACCTATCCTCGCGATAGAACCCGTTGACGAAGATCCTGGATTTCTACAGATGGTCTAATATGCATTGTCTCCCAAAGCATTTTTTTGTAATGATCATAAATAAAAAGCGCATCCATTCTTCTTCTGCAATGATAATAGCACGACATCAGTCGCTGATAAATACTGTCGGCAAGATCTTCCTTCTCCAATGCGTATTGATAACATACTTCAGCCTTATCCCAGTTTTCATTTTTTTCCCAGTAGTTACCAATATGACACACAATTCTGATAAATTTTTCACGCAGATGTCCGCGAAGTGCGTTGCTCCAAGACATGTCCGTCTCATGACATAAAAACGATCCCTGATACAGATCTATGGCATCTTGGGTGAGCTGAATGGTCTCAATAAGATCATTCCCCCGTGTCTGCTGCCAGGCCTTTTCAACTTTTTTTGCAATTTTTTCGAACTGCTGTACATCCACCCAGCAATACTCCGGATTTAAGGAAACGACCCCATGCTTCATGGCAATAGCGTCCTTGCTCCCGAGCAATGTCCGGAGACGCCAGAGGGTTGTGGTCATCGATTTGTAGGCCAGATCTCCCGGGGAGTCGGGCCATACAATATCCGCAATGGTATTTGAATTGATCCCCTGACAACCAAGAGCGACTATAACCTTGAGCATTACCAGCGGCTTCCCGGATATCTTTCCGATTTTCCTACTTCGATCATTCATGGTTATGACGAACTGACCCAACGTTTGTATTCTCACAACACCCGCAAAAGAATCTCCATTCCCAGAAACCGAATCATGGATGATCTTTTTTTTATAAATGGCAATTTCTATAGTAGCCCGTAACTGATTATCCTGAAAGGGCTTGACCACAAACCCCAGAGGATCAAGTTTCTTGGCGCGGCGCACATACATCTCACTGGTGTACGCAGTGAGAAAAACAACCGGTATATTATATTTTTCCTTGATGATCTCTGCAGCCCCAATACCGTCAATATCACCAGGCATGACAATATCCATGAGTATCAAATCTGGTCTGAGATCTCGACTCATTGCAATGGCTTTTTCGCCATTTCCGGCCCGGCCAACCACATCATACCCAAAAAAAGCCAACTTTTCTTCAAGTTGAGTGGCAATAATCGCCTCATCATCCACAACCAAGATTTTTATCTTTTTATCTTTCATGGCCTTGTATCGATAAAGGTTTCAAAATGTGGCAACAGAAAA
>JAQVZR010000316.1 GCA_028708105.1 Desulfoplanes sp.
CATACGCACCGCCTGTTCGACCAGGGCGCATACGCCCGTGCGGTCAAAGGGGCGGAGCTCGTGTGTGTCGGTCTGGGTGCGGATAAAGGAGGCCATTGTCAGTATAGATTCTTCTGTTTTGTCCATGCTCTGGTCAAAATCTGCTTTGACTTTGAAAATTTTAGAGATGTCTTCGTCATAGGTTTTAAGCAGGCTGTAGATATATCTGCTGGCAAGTACAATCACCTTGACGTCAATATCTATGGGTTCCGGCTTGAGTCCGGTGGTGGTGAAAAGATAAAAAGGGTCATAGGTTTCAATTTCCATTTTCTGGCTTTTGAGGGCTCTCTTGAGGGCCGGCCAGACTCCGGGTTCAACGATTGCGTCCATCAGATTGAGAACCAGGTACCCGCCGTTGGCTTTGACGAATGACCCTACCTTGATTTTGGAAAAATCTGTCCGCCACATGCCGCTCCGGTCAACAACACGTTCTATGCTCCCGAAAAGATTACGATAGGTGGGGTTGTTCTCGATGATGACAGGCACTCCTTCTTGACCGGAATGATCGGTAACCACGTTGATTGTATATTGAGCAAAGGGATCGCCCATGGGCATCATGGCCTGGGGCATCATGGTTTCTTTGGTGGGGGGCTGAAAGATATGCATATTTTCAAGCATGTCTTCGATCATGTCCGTGAAGTATATACCCAGAATGTCCGTGTCATATGTCTTGATCAGCGGCTGTAGATGTTCTTGAACCAGATTATTGAACATGAGCTGGTCGACAGCTTTGTTTTTTTTCTGGATTTCTTTTTGGACCTCCCGGACCTCAAGGAATGTCGTGTCTATTTGTTGACGTATTTCCTGATATGCCACCTTGATTTTTTCAAATTCATCTTTGGGAAAACGTCCTTTTTCTACAAGTTGCTCCACCTTGACCAACGGCACCGGTTCCCCGTCCACCAGGGGCATGACATCCGGTGGCTGTCCCTGTCGGCCCTGAATGGCAACCAGTGCAAAGCCTGCTTCTTTGACTTTTTTTTCCAGTGCCATGAAAAAGCTGGCGGTCTTTTTTTCATAGATGGCACTGATTTCCGATTTTCGGTTGATGTAGTCCTGACTTTCAAAGACCTGGGGAACTTCTTTTTTCAGCGTTTCCAGCATGGCATGCATGTCTTTTTTGAGCATGACCCCTTTGCCGGCCGGAAGACGCAGAAGAATCGGTGCTTCTGGGTGCTTGAAATTATGGATATAACACAGATCGTCGGGGATGTTGGTTTGGGTTTGGGCCTCTTCCTTGATAAGTTGTTTGACGGTGTCCATACGGCCACTGTCCGCAGCTCCGGTGACGAAAATATTATATCCCGGACGGCGCATGCCTATACCGAATCGCAGGGCATTGACAGCCCGTTCCTGACCCATGATAACTGACAAAGGCTCGAGTTCGCTGGTGTCGGAAAAAGGAAGAGATGTCGGATCCATGCGCCACCTGAGATCAGCAACAGGAATTTCTTCGATATCGGTTTTGGAATTCATGGAATACTCCTTTGCTGGAAGCATAATAAAAAGGGTCGTGGGTACAACAGCCCTGACTATGAAGCGATATTAACCATAATTTTTTTAGGCCGGTTCAGATCTTTTTTAGGCAGAGTGATCGCCAAGATTTCATCCCTATAGACGGCAGTGATTTCTTCTTCTTTGACGGGGCAAGGCAGGATTACCTGGCTGGAAAATGTTCGTTGTCGGATCAGGTTTTGCTGAAGGTACGTGTGTTCGTTTGTTTGTTCACCCCGGATATGTAAGGTATTGTTAACCAGCGAAACATCCAGAGATTGTGGCGCAAGATCGGGGATGCTTATTTCCAGAACTATTGTATCCTTAGTGTCAATGGTTGTGATGTGAAAAGGCGTGATGCATAGGTCCTGGTACAGGGGATGGCTGAAATCCTGTATAAAACAGGAGAGCAGTTCATCCATATCCTGTTTTATTTTTTGTAGCTCTTGATCTTTCCATAGGATCAGATCAGACATTACGTGCCTCCAATCTGTATATGTTTTCAGGTGCTTTCGCGGACATGTTTTGTGCCTACACCAGGTCTGCATTCTTTACCAATATTTTCTGTTCTATTTCTGAGGGCATTTTTGCAGGTCATCGGCAAAAAAATGGTAGTTTTTGCGAAAGATTTTGCAGGAGCAAAGAGCGTCATGGAATCAGTACCGGTGGTGTTTGATGATCGTTTTGTGGGTGCGCACATGCCGATTTCGGGGGGACTTTGTACTGCCTTTGAACGTATCCGGTCCGTAGGCGGGACGGCCATGCAGCTATTTTCCCGCAATCAGCGGCAATGGACTGTCCCTGAACTTGGGCCGGAGGTGATTCATGCGTTTGCCCGGGCCTGGCGGGAATGGGGCGCGTATCCTGTTTTTATCCATGATTCATATCTGGTGAATTTGGCTGGTTCGGACAGGGAGAAGGTGCAGCGTTCTGTTGATGCTTTTGCTCAGGAAGTGTGCCGGGCGCATTGTCTTAGCGTGAAATTTCTGGTCACCCATCCAGGTTCACATCTTGGCACTGGAGTGGTACAGGGACTTCAAAACTACGTGGCCAATCTGGACCGGGCTCTGGAGCAAAGCGGCGTTGAAGATGTCATGATTCTTTTAGAAACCACTGCAGGACAGGGCACGAACCTTGGTTCGCGGTTTGAAGAATTGGTTTTTGTGTTGGAACATTCGTTCTATGCCCACAGACTTGGTATTTGCTTTGACACCTGTCACGCATTCGCGGCTGGCTATGATTTCAGGTCTGCAAGAGGATTTCACAATACCTTTGAACGTCTGGATCAACTGATCGGTCTGGATCGGATCGGATGTTTTCACCTCAACGATGCCAAGCTTGCATGCGGATCGCATAAAGACAGACATGAGCATA
Source organism: Desulfoplanes sp. (assembly GCA_028708105.1). GTDB lineage: Bacteria > Desulfobacterota > Desulfovibrionia > Desulfovibrionales > Desulfomicrobiaceae > Desulfoplanes. The sequence goes on from JAQVZR010000316.1 coordinate 2,908, forward strand.
TTGGACGGGGAAAGATAGGGACGATGGGATTTACACGCATACTCCAGGAACCCATGCTCAAGCATATCCCCATGATTCTTGAGACTCCCAAAGGAAAGGTGATTGAAGAAGACAGAATGAATCTGGCCGTGCTCAAAGGATTGGCAGATAGGTACGTAAGCCGTTAAAAACGTATTCAAATGATCGCATGTAGAGATACCATTGTCCCTAACGAGGTCCTAAGCGTTGGTGGATAATGGATATTGGTCGTGAGTTGGTCAGTCCAAAATGACCTTACCTTTGAAGAAAAATCTGTTTTTGTTACCTAAAAGGCTCCGGAATATTCCGGAGCCTTTTGGGTTTGTGTTCCCTTCATACAAAAAATGCGTTATCAA
>JAQVZR010000317.1 GCA_028708105.1 Desulfoplanes sp.
TACAGGTGAATCCGCCGATAAGGGTCGAGTACGCGCGTGCATGTTTCCATTTGGAAGGTATGTGCAGGCCGAGCATGATGAGTAGAAAAAACATGGTTGAACGGAAAAAATTGCCGCTCCAGCGCCACGAATCTCCCCAGCCTGCATAGCACCACATGGACCCTGCAAATTCACTGATGAGAAAAACAACCGAGCCCAGCAGCAGAAAATTTCGTCCTCTGATTTCGGCTCCGTGGCGTATCGCGGAAGGATCGTTACCTACTGTGGCCGTAATGTAGGATATGCCAGCGTATCCGAAAATGCCCAGCGCTGTCAGGCGGCAGAAGAAAAAGCAGGTTACAAGCGGACTCGAGTAGATGAAAAAGTTGGGTCTGGGAAAAAGATCCGAGCGGAAAACCAGAGGCAGCAGAATGAGTGTGGTGACGACTCCGGTGATCAGGGTTTGTCTGGGAGATGAGGTTCCGTTTTTACCCAGAAAAGCTTCCAGCAACCCGATAAGAAAGGTTGTGTAGATCAGGGCCTCATAGGCTCCGAACAGGGGAAGACGCTGCATGCTCCATATGAGCATGGCTACAAGAATGCCGCATAGGGCTGTTCCAAAACCATGGGCAGTGCGGGCCAGTTTTTGGGATGCTATCTGGGTAAGAAGGATAGAGAGCCCGAAAAATCCGATGGCTGTGTATACAATCGGTGGGTAGAGAGTGTGGGGCATGGATCATTTCCTGACAATGCGTAAGAGGGTTGCAAGTGCGTCGGATTTATTCACGGAAACAATGGACGGGGAGATCAGATTCCATTTTTGGCATACCGGCTCTACAAAGTGTTTTCTAACCACCCAGAGATGCATGGGATGGTTGAGTTTCAGCAAAGGGGCGAGTTGAGGGGCCCAGCCCCGGTCGTTCATTTCCAGTTTACCCACCTCATCCACGCAGACCAGATCGGCGTGTGCGCATCTTTCAGATTCAAGGGCGCGCATCCCTGCTTCCATCCCTTTCTTAAAAAAGGTGAAGGGAATTTCACCAGGTTGGGCCAGGGGATTACGCCGGGCCAGGACAGTGGACGTTCCCGCAGCAAGATCAATCAGGTCAAACCCGTCTCGCAGGTTGTTTTTCCACAGTCCCTTGGCCAGAAATCCTCCCACGTGAAGATTATGGACTTCTGCCAAACATCGGGCAAGCAGGGTTGATTTCCCTTCCTGGGGCTCGCCGGTCACAATGATGATGCGTCTATTCATGTGGTCACACTGGCGGGTAAAAACACGGATCTTCCGGTGCCGATGTCGATTTTTTTGAGCTCTGTTTCATAGAGATCACTCAAATGTTCTTCAGTCATGATGTCTGTCACCGTTCCCTGAGCCACGATGCGTCCGTATTTGAGCAGAATGACCCGGTCGGCAAACAGGGTGGCCATGTTGGGGTCGTGCATGGAGGTGACGACCCTGGTTCCACGTTTCCTGCACAGGGTTTTGATCTGATTTAGAAGCAGGTATTGGTTTTTGAAATCCAGGTGGTTGGTGGGTTCGTCCAGAAGCAGGGTGCTCGGGTCCTGAACCAGAGCCCGTGCCACCAGTGCCAGTTGACGTTCTCCCCCGGAGATGCGGTTGAAATTCCTGGGGGCCAGCTTTTCCGCTCCCACCATAGCAAGGGCCTTTTTGGCCATGGCGTAGTCCAGTTGGGACGGGGATTCATACATCTTGAGAAACGGGGTGCGTCCCATGACCACAACGTCCAGCACATCAAAGGGGAACATTTCCGAACGTTCCTGGGGGACCATGCTCACGTTGCGGGCGATTTCTCGGGCCGAGCCCCGGGTGATGTCCACTCCGTCGAGGCGTAGTGTCCCCGATGATGGCTTGAGAATGCCGTTCATGCAATGCAGCAGGGTGGTTTTGCCCGAGCCGTTTCTGCCGAGCAGGGCGCAGAAACAGGCGTCCTTGACCTCAAAGGAAATGTCTTTGAGAGCATGATGCTGCCCGTAATAAAAATGGAGTCCCTGGCAGGAAAGACTCATATCCACCCGCTCCCGCGATTTTTGTACAGCAGAAAGGCGAACAGGGGGGCTCCAATAAGGGATGTAACAATGCTGATAGGCAGCTCGGCCGTAGTGATGGATCTGGCGATATCGTCGGCCAGGAGCATGAACAGACCGCCCAGGGTGATGGTTATCGGGAGCATTTGTTTATGGTTGGGACCCACCAGGGTTCGGGCGATATGCGGGATGATCAGGCCGATCCAGCAGACCTGACCGCAGGTGGCGACCGTCAGGGCCACGATGAGGGAGCTGATCAAGATAAGTACCACTCGGTACATGGTGGGATTGATCCCGAGGGATTTGGCCTGCATGTCTCCCAGTGAAAGGACGTTCAGTCGGTATCTGAGCATGACGATGACCACCAGTCCCAGACCGACCAAGGGAAAGAGGGTGTGCACGTCTTTCCACGCGGCCCGGCTGAAGCTGCCCATGGTCCAGAAGACAATGGCCGGAAGCTGGTTGTAGGGATCGGCCATGTATTTAAGGATCATGACAAAGGCGTTGAAAAATGAGGTTACTACCATCCCGGCCAGCACAAGAATGAGGATTGGTTTGACTCCAACGGCTTTGGCAATGCCAAGGGCCGAGAAGACCGCTGCCAGCCCGAAAATGAAGGCGAATATCCTGACCAAAGCAAAAGAACTCCCCGGGATTACCATGGCTAGGGCTGCGCCAAAGGTGCACCCGGCGGCAACGCCCAGGATATCCGGGGAGACCAGGGGGTTTCGGAATAGTGCCTGGTAGACCGCACCGGAAGCGGAAAGGCCCATACCTACCAGAATGGCCAGGATGCATCGGGGCAGACGGACCTGGAAAAAGACCAGGGATTTAGACAGGAGTTCGCTGTCCAACGGGATTCCCGTGCCGGCTGACCAAAGGATGGACCGTATCTCTTCTGAGCTGATGTCCAGTCTTCCCGTATGCAGAGAGAGGATGGCAAGAAGGACGAGGCCCGTCAGGGTTGCGTATTGCAGTCGTCGGTATCCCGTACGGCCCAGGGAGGTTTTGTGGGGATCGAGAACCTTTCGTCGTCCCCGGAAGACAGCTGTGATCCGCTTTAAAGGATTATTGCGGATAGACTCTGTCGCCAAAGGAGCCTCCGAGATCGGTCAGCGTCTTTCCGAAAAGGGTTTGATAAAAGTTGTCGACCCGTGTCTGAAGATCCGTTTCCCCAAAGTGTTCAGGGTAGAGCCTTGTGGCGCACCACAACACTCCTAAGGTGGCAAGGGGGGACGGAAAATCCCA
>JAQVZR010000018.1 GCA_028708105.1 Desulfoplanes sp.
AATCTAAACGAGGTAGAGGTAGATGAAAGCACTTTATTCCCTGTTTTTGGTATTTGCTCTCATAGCGGCCTCCGTGGTCGGCGCGGGAGCGATGGGGTGGCATGTCCTTTTTGGGACAGTCATTCCATATGTGGCCTTTTTTTTGTTTGTAATCGGCTTTTGTATGCGAGTCGTGTCATGGGCGAAATCTCCCGTCCCTTTCAGGATTCCGACCACCTGTGGTCAGCAAAAGTCATTACCCTGGATTAAACATTCTAAAATTGAGAATCCGTCTTCAACTGCTGGAGTGGTGGCGCGGATGGCCCTTGAGGTCCTCTGTTTTCGATCGTTATTTAGAAATACCAGAATTGATTTTAGAACAGGTCCGCGTTTAACTTTTAGTTCGAGCAAGTGGCTGTGGCTGGGTGCCTTGTCATTTCACTATTCCTTCTTGCTGATCGTGCTGCGCCACATGCGGTTTTTTACCGAGCCGGTGGCCGGTTTTGTAGCCGTTCTGGATGCTGTTGACGGGGTCCTCCAATTCGGGGCTCCGGTTTTCTATCTTACTGACGCTGTCTTTCTGCTGGCTATTCTGTACCTGTTAATCCGCCGTTTGGTTGTTCCGCACATGCGTTACATCTCTTTGGTGGCCGACTATTTTCCATTACTGTTGATTCTTGCCATCAGTGGAACCGGTGTCGCCATGCGTTACTTTATCAAAACCGATGTCGTTGCGATCAAAGAATTGACCATGAATCTGGTCCAGCTACACCCGGTCATTCCCGAGGGGATAGGCGTGATTTTTTATATTCATCTCTTCCTGGTATGTACCCTGCTGATTTATTTTCCCTTGAGTAAATTGATGCACATGGGGGGTGTCTTTATGAGCCCGACGAGAAATTTGGCCTCTAATAATAGAGCTGTCAGACACATCAATCCTTGGAACTATCCAGTGCCTGTGCATACCTATGCCGAGTACGAGGACGAGTTTAGAGAAAAAATGGTTGAAGCTGGCTTGCCAGTGGACAAGCAGGAAGGAGTGGAGAATGTCTAATCTTCCAAAAGCAGATGAATTAGCACATACAATTGATCACATGCCCCCCAAAGGGGACTGGATGGATCTTCCCTTGGATATTAAGGATGGGCGGTATTGTTACGCATCCAATCCCAAAAGTGTTGCATATCTTGGTTTGCCTAATGCGCGCTCCTGGAATCCTCTAGATGATGACTGGAAGCTGCCGGATAACTGGCAGGAAATTATCCTTAATGGGATGCGTGAACGTCTGGAGCGTTTCCGATCCTTTAAAATTTTTATGGACGTGTGTGTGCGTTGTGGAGCGTGCGCAGACAAATGTCATTTTTTCATCGGTTCAGGTGATCCTCGGAATATGCCTGTCCTGCGGGCAGAACTGTTACGGTCCGTTTATCGTGGAGAATTTACTACAGCAGGAAAAATTCTTGGACGTTTTGCAGGTGCTCGGAAACTTACTCTCTCGGTGCTCAAAGAGTGGTGGTATTATTTTTTCCAGTGCAGTGAATGCCGGCGGTGTTCTGTCTTTTGTCCTTATGGTATTGATACTGCCGAAATCACTATTATGGGACGTGAGCTTTTGAATCTGGTCGGATTGAATATTGACTGGATCGCTACTCCTGTTGCCAACTGTTATCGTACCGGTAACCATCTAGGCATTCAGCCTCATGCATTCAAAGATATGCTTGAGTTTTTCTGCGAAGACATTGAGGAAATCACAGGTATCCTTCCTGAGCCTTCTTTTAATGAGAAAGGTGCGGACATTTTGTTCATCACCCCCTCTGGAGATGTCTTTGCCGATCCTGGAACGTATACTTGTATGGGATATTTGATACTTTTTGAGTATCTCAAACGTGAATACGGATTGAAGGTTACTTGGAGTACCTATGCTTCTGAAGGTGGAAACTTTGGTTTCTTTACCTCTCACGAGACCATGAAGCGGCTTAATTCCAAGATGTACATGGAGGCTGAACGCCTTGGTGTGAAATGGATCCTCGGCGGTGAGTGCGGTCATATGTGGCGTGTTATCACGCAGTACATGGACACCATGAATGGTCCTGAATATCAGAGTTCGCATATGGAAACCCCCGTCAACCCTATTACGGGGACTGTTTTTGAGAATGCCGCCTCAACCAAGATGGTTCATATTTGTGAGTTCACCGCTGATCTCATGAAGCATGGCAAACTCAATCTGGATAAATCCAGAAATGATAACGTGAAACTTACCTATCACGATTCGTGTAACCCCGCTCGTGGTATGGGTTTGCTGGAAGAACCCCGCTATGTCATCAAGAATACGTGCAATTATTTTTATGAGATGCCGGAAGGGACTATCCGTGAGCAGACATTCTGTTGTGGCGGTGGTTCAGGACTCAACGCCGGTGAAGATGATGAATTGCGTATGATGGGCGGACTGCCCAGGGCCAATGCTGTTAAGCACGTTCATGATAAATATGGGGTCAATACCTTGGGCTGTATCTGTGCTATTGATCGGGCCGTGTTTCCCAACCTCATGGATTACTGGGTTCCCGGAGTCGAGGTCTGCGGTCTTCATGAATTGGTAGGCAACGCTCTTGTCTTTAAAGGTGAGGCTGAAAGAAAGACCGATCTGCGAGGCGAACCTCTGCCTGGTAAGGAGGAAGAATAATGTACGATAAAGGTGCTGTAATCGCTGGTTTAGCTGTCTTTGTGGTCTTTTTTTCTTTTCCTTTCTGGTACAATACCGGATCGGCAGCCTACAAACAGCCACAGCCAGAACTTCCCAAAAACAGCAAGCAATGTGTCGAGTCCAAGGAATGGATGCGTGCCGAGCACATGCAGCTGCTGAATACCTGGCGGGATGATGTTGTCCGTGAAGGTATGCATGAGTACACAAGCACTGCAAATGGACAGGTGTTCAACAAGAGCTTGGTCAAGACCTGTATGAAATGCCACGACAGCAAGGAAAAGTTCTGTGACAAATGTCACACCACCATGGACGTGAATCCTTATTGTTGGGACTGTCATGTGGCTCCTAAGGAGGCCAAGTAATGAAGAATACGAGAAGAAAATTCCTTAAAGTGGCTGGCCTGGCGGTCCTGGGGTGGAGTATGCGTCCAGCCTCCCGGTTAATGGCTGCTCATGGGGCACAGAGTGCTGAAGGCCTGTTCATGGCCTCCAAACATGGTGCTCCCAAGCACGGAGAGGGGCTTCATGCAGGGCGTTGGATCATGTTGATTGATACCAATAAATTGACTCCGGCTATTGAACAGAAATGTATCAATGCCTGTCATACAAATCACAATGTCCCCGATATTGAGACAAAGCAGAATATTAAATGGATTTGGGCGGAGCCGCTACACAACGTTTTCCCGGAGCAGATGCATGAGAACATACCTGGAGGGACAGAGCGCACTACTCTTGTCCTTTGCAATCATTGCACGAATCCTCCGTGTGTCCGGGTTTGTCCCACCAAGGCCACTTTTCAGCGAGAGGATGGCATTGTGATGATGGATTTCCATCGCTGTATTGGTTGCAGATACTGTATGGCTGCTTGCCCTTACGGTTCGCGGAGCTTCAATTTTATGGATCCCAGGCCGCACATCAAGGATGCAATTCCCGAATTTCCTACACGGACTAAAGGCGTTGTTGAAAAGTGCGAATTCTGTTCAGAGAGACTTGCCGAAGGGAAGCTTCCCTATTGCGTGGAGGTTTCTGAAGGGGCGATGATGTTTGGTGATCTGGAAGATCCTGAGTCCGAGGTACGCAAGGTTCTTGCTTCGCGGTATTCGATTCGCAGAAAACCCGAGCTTGGAACAGAACCAGGCGTCTACTACTTAATCTAAGAGGTGGGTAGCTATGCTGGAGAAAGTTCTCAAAGGAAATAAGGTTTATTGGGGCTGGTTGGCTATACTGCTGGCGCTCATGGCCGTTGGTGCTGTGTGTTACGGTAAGCAGCTGGTAAATGGTTTGACCATTACCGGGATGAGCCGTGACGTATCCTGGGGTTTTTATATCGCTCAGTTTACGTTTTTGGTCGGTGTGGCCGCATCTGCTGTGATGATGGTTATCCCCAAGTATCTTCATGACTATAAAGCCTATGGCAAAATACTCATTTTCGGTGAGTTCAACGCCGTGGCCATGGTTTGTTTGTGTCTTATGTTCATCATCGCTGATTTGGGTTCGCCCCAGCGATTGATGAATATCATCATCCATCCTACCCCCAACTCCATGCTGTTTTGGGACATGATTGTTCTCAATGGATATCTACTCATCAATATCTTCGTGGGTTGGATTACGCTGCAGGCGTACAGGAAAGAAGTCGCTCCTCCGCAATGGATCAAGTTTTTTATCTATCTTTCCATTCCTTGGGCTGTGAGTATTCACACAGTGACCGCCTTTTTGTATTGTGGTCTTCCCGGACGCGGTTACTGGATGGACGCCATTCTGGCTTCCCGCTTTCTGGCCTCGGCATTCGCTGCCGGCCCCGCATTCTTGATCATCCTATTGTATATCGTAAAGGCAACAACTTCTTTTGATCCAGGCAAGGAAGCTCTCAAGTCTCTGGGCAAAACCATTGCCTATGCCATGAGTATCAACCTGTTCCTGGTTCTTTGTGAAGTCTTTACCGTTAACTATAGTAATATCCCCAGTCATCTGCACCATTGGCATTATCTGTTTTTCGGGGACGGCGTGCTGGTTCCCTGGATGTGGACATCCATGAGCATGTGTTTTGTGGGTGTGCTGATTTTGATCGTCCCCAGCAATCGAGAAAGCGACAATATGCTTATTTTTGGTTGTCTGTTTGTTTTTATTGGGGCGTGGATTGATAAGGGGCTTGGAATGATCGGTGGTGGTTTTGTGCCCAATGCCTTGATGGAAATTACGGAATACGTTCCCACACAGCTCGAACTTGGGGTTGCTCTCGGAATTTATGCCGCCGGATTTTTGATCCTGACCATGCTTACTAAAATAGCTGTAGGCGTTAAGTTAGAAGTTGGTGAATAATTGGTGTCTCCTACGGCGTGTAGACGGGTAATGATACCCGTTTACGCGCCGTTTTTTTCGACACCGTGCGTACACGATTTTGATCTTTTTGCCCTGCGTCGGGAAGGGGCTCTTTCTTGTTAAAAAAAGTTCCAAAAAGACTTGCGTCTCTTTGGCTTCATGTTTAAGAGCTCTGGGAGATTCTAGGGTGGTCTTACTCCTCCCTGGCAGGTGGATCTTTCCCATAAAACTTTTTTGGAGGTACGTATGTCTTATAAAGTAACTGTTGATCATGAGAAGTGTGTCGGTTGTGGCGAGTGCGTTGATGTCTGTCCTGTTGAAGTTTACGAACTTCAGAACGAAAAGTCTGTGCCTGTAAACGAAGAAGAGTGTTTGGGCTGTGAGTCTTGTATTGAGGTTTGCGAACACGACGCCATCGTGGTCGAAGAAGCTTAGTTGGTATTCAAGACCCCCTCTCAGGGGGTCTTATTTTTATCCTCTTTTCCCTTCCCTTGACTCTATCTCCGAAACATTTATCGTGTCTCCCTGGTTAATGGATAGCTGATTGATTCCCCGTCCACGGTGTTTTCAAAGCTCATAGCCCTTGGAGGTTCCATTGTGCAGGGCTGGAGAACAGACATTTGAGCCCTTTGGTATTTCTTTGAGGCGCGTCAACGTATTAATCCTGTGAGGTTTGTTCATGTCTCTCGATTTTTCGGAATATTTTAAAAAATATGAGGAACTGGTCGCAGGAGCGAGCAGTGCCTTTTCCCGGGTGGATCAGGCCTGCCCTGGTTGTGTATCCTGTAAACCAGGCTGCAGTGATTGCTGTTATGCTCTTTTTGATCTGACTCTGATTGAGGCATTGTATCTTAATTATCACTTCAAAGAACTGCCTCATGAGATTAAAAACAGGGTGTATCTTCGTGCTGACAAGGCTGATCGTAAAGCAATCATAGCCAAAAAAAAGGCCTTCCGGCTGCAGGAAAAAGGAGAGCCGAGGGAATCGGTGCTTCAAATGATAGGGCATGAAAAAATCCGTTGTCCTTTGTTAGGGGATGATGATCGTTGTGAAATGTATGCATTCCGTCCCATCACCTGTCGGCTTTATGGGGTTCCCCAGGAGATAAACGGCAAAGCCCATGTCTGCCAATTATCCGGTTTTACTGGAGGGCAGCAGTACCCCACTGTCAAGGTCGAACGTATTCAGGATGCTTTGGTCCTTTTGAGCAATGCCCTGGTTAAGGATATAGGATCTGAATACGACAAACTGGCCACGGTGTTTGTTCCGATTTCTACTGCGATCTTAACTGTTTACGATAACGATTATCTTGGCCTTGAAAGTGGTACCAAAAAAACCAAAAAAGCTCAGTGGTCGATTCGGAGTTGAAACGCGGTGGTTTATTGAACGTGTGAATTTTGTTTCTCAGATTCTATGGACATGAGGTAGATGTATATGCCAGCGCAGCGGAAAGAACTCACGCAGGAGCAGGAGCAGCAGAAACGATATATTTACGACAAGATGAAGCCCCGGCGTCGGAAATTTGTTGATCGTATAGGATATGATGCCTGGGATCCCTTTGAAGAGCCCAATGATCCGATTGATATTCGTATGGGTCCTGCCAAAATGACAGCTCAACAGCTCGTTTCTGCCTTTATGAAAGCCAAGCGGACTATGGAGGTCAGTAGCGCCTATCGTGAGGGTATCGAGGCCATGGCTCTCGGGGCGACAAAGCACGATGAAAAAATAAAAGCTATGTATGAATTTTCTCTGTGGTACATGTCGCTCCTTGAGAAACAGGGTCAAAATTTCGACGGTGAATTGGTGTAGACCATCGCGTTGAGAGCCATGAAAGGAGTGGGCTGATACATCTAAGGAGGTGGTGATGACACAGAAAGATAAAAAGTCGATTTTACAAGAGTTTAAGACAGAGATGCAGGAATCAGCCGATACGGGAACAGCGCATTATAATCTGGCAATGACCTATCTGGGTGAGCGTGATTTTGAAGCCGCAGAAAAGGAACTTCGTTTGGCTATCCAGGAAGAACCCGAGCTTGCAGAGGCATTTGTGCAATTGGGTGGTATTGCCATGTACCGCGGGGACCTTGATAGTTGTTTGAGCTATAACAAAATGGCTGCGGATTTGCGGCCCAGGTTTGCAGTCCCCCATGGTAATATTGGTTTTGTTCTTTTGCAGCAGCAGGATGTTGACAAGGCTGTAGGAGCCTTTCGTAAGGCTCTTTCTTTGGATCCGGGTTTTTTACAGGCTCGGGCAAGTCTGGGTGCTGCCTATTTGATGCAGGGGGATGCAAAAGGCTGCCTGGAAGAATGTATCAAGGTCGTTGACAAAGAACCTCATTTTGGTCCTGCGTGGAACAATATTGGATTGGCGTATCTTGAGCTTGGTGACAAAGCAAAGGCTAGAGATGCTTTTGAAAAAGCTCATGAATCTGGGTATGAAGTTCCACAGCAAATCCTTGATGAAGTTCAGGAATAGCCTTCTTGGGGTTGAAATCACTGCGTAGCGAAAAAAATAAATTGTTTATAGACGCTCCATAGATAATGTTATATTACCAAATCGTTTTGGAACTTCTCCCTGCGACGAAAAGAAAACGATAATTTATATTTTTTTTTATGGGTTGCAATACTTCTTTTTAACCGTCGATTGAATGTGGTTTTGCTGTCATTTTCAGGTTGACAAAACCAACGCTTTGTAAGAAAAATCACAAAGTTTAATAGTTTTTCTTTGCATGTCGTTTCAGGAAGTTTTCCGATTAACAAACGTGATGCTTGTTATGCGGTTTCTTTGAATTAGGTGTAAACTTTAAAGGAGGAAATGCGATGGCTAAACGTGAGACTCCATTGCTGGACCAGCTGGAATCAGGTCCATGGCCGAGTTTTGTGTCCGATATCAAACGGGCAGCAGAATCAAGGCACAAAAATGAAAGAAATCTTGAGTATCAGATTCCCGTAGATGTTTGTGATGACCTTCTGGGTGTTCTGGAATTGTCGTATGAAGAGGGGGTAACTCACTGGAAACATGGCGGAATCGTTGGCGTTTTTGGTTATGGTGGTGGTGTTATCGGCCGTTACTGTGATCAGCCTGAAAACTTTCCCGGCGTTGCTCATTTCCATACCATGCGCGTCAACCAGCCTTCTGGTAAGTACTACACTGCATCGTATTTGAATGACCTTTGTGACCTCTGGGATTTCCGTGGTAGTGGTCTTACCAATATGCACGGTGCCACCGGTGATATCGTTTTTATCGGTACAACCACTGAACAGCTGGAAGAGATTTTCTTTGAGTTGACACATAAGTTTGACCAGGATCTCGGTGGTTCAGGTTCCAACCTGAGAACTCCTGCTACCTGCCTTGGCGAGTCTCGTTGTGAATTTGCATGCTATGATACACAGTCCCTGTGTACACATCTGACGCATGAATATCAGGATGAGCTGCATCGTCCCGCATTCCCTTACAAGTTCAAGTTTAAGTTTGATGGTTGTCCCAACGGTTGCGTCGCAGCTATTGCCCGTTCCGACCTTTCTTTCCTCGGTACTTGGCGCGACGACATCCGCATTGATCAGGAAAAAGTTGCCGCTTACATCGGTGGTGAGATCCAGGCCAACGCAGGTGCATTTGCCGGTCGTGATTGGGGTGCATTTGACATCCAGAAAGAAGTCATTGACCTCTGTCCTTCCCAGTGCATGAGTCTTGAAGACGGCAAGCTGGCCATTGATACGAAAAACTGTACTCGTTGTATGCATTGTATCAATGTCATGCCCCAGGCCTTGAAGATTGGTAATGACCGCGGTTGTTCTATGTTGGCCGGTGCAAAATCCCCGATTCTTGATGGCGCTCAGATGGGTTCATTGCTTGTGCCTTTCATCAAGGTCGAAGATAATTACGACGCAATTCAGGAAATTATCGAAAATATTTGGGACTGGTGGATGGAAGAAGGTAAAAACCGTGAACGTCTTGGTGAACTCATCAAACGTCAGGGTTTCCAGAAACTTCTGGATTCTACCGGAATCAAGGCCCTGCCTCAGCATATTCAGGAACCTCGCTCTAATCCCTACATCTTGTGGAAAGAAGAAGAGGTTGAAGGCGGCTGGGGTCGCGACATCAACGAATTCAGAAAACATCACGCAAGATAAGGGGGTTCCAAAATGGCATTTATTTCATCTGGATATAATCCCAGTAAACCAATGGAAAACAGGATCACAGATATTGGTCCTCGTGATTTTCATGATTTTTTGCCTCCTGTTATCAAAAAGAACTTTGGTAAATGGGCATATCATGAGATATTGGAGCCTGGTGTACTGATGCACAAGGCTGACAGTGGCGACGAAGTGTACACTGTTCGTGTCGGTGGCTGTCGTCTCATGAGTACCGAGCATATCCGCGAGATCACTTCCATTGCTGAGAAGCATTGTGACGGCTATGTTCGTTTCACAACCAGAAATAACATTGAGTTCATGGTTGACAGCAAAGAAAAAGTTGCTCCTTTGAAAAAAGATCTTCTGAGTCGTAGAGAGCCCGGTGGTGGTTTCAAGTTTCCCCTTGGTGGAACAGGTGCATGTATCACCAATATTGTCCATACCCAGGGTTGGATCCATTGTCACACTCCTGCAACAGATGCATCCGGAACCGTTAAGTCAACCATGGATGAACTGTTCGACGAGTTTACACATATGAGATTGCCCGCCATCCTCAGAATTTCTATGGCTTGCTGTCTTAACATGTGTGGCGCAGTCCATTGTTCCGACTTGGCTATCCTTGGTATTCACAGAAAGCCGCCTATGATCGATAACGAGTACATCGACAATATGTGCGAAATTCCCTTGGCTGTGGCAGCTTGCCCCGTTGCTGCTATTCGTCCGTCCAAGACCGAAGTTGTCGTTAAAGGCGAGAAAAAAACCGTCAAAACTGTTGCCATTAAAAATGAACGTTGCATGTTCTGTGGTAACTGCTATACTATGTGTCCTTCGCTGCCTCTGGCAGATAAGGAAGGTGACGGTATCGCTATCATGGTTGGAGGTAAGATTTCCAACCGTCTGTGCGCGCCCAAGTTCTCCAAGGTTGTTATCGCGTTTATTCCCAACGAGCCGCCCCGCTGGCCTACACTGACCAAAACCATCCGTAAGATTGTTGATGCGTACTCTAAGAACGCTCACAAGTACGAACGTCTTGGTTCTTGGGCAGAACGTATTGGTTGGGAAAAATTCTTTGAAATTTGTGAGATTCCCTTCACCGAACATATTATTGATGATTTCCGTGATCCCGCCTACTATACATGGCGTCAGACCACGAATTTCAAGTGGACCAACGGTGTTGAGGAATTTGCAAATATCAAGAAATAGTATTGCGTTGAAAAAGGGGGAGGGAGTCATCTCTCCCCCTATTTTGTATAAAGAGAGGGATCTATGGACGAGAAAGCTCAGATAGTCGTTGATTTCATTAAGTCGAAAGAAAAGAATAAAAGCAAATTCTATTTCAAAGATCTTGCAGCTCTTTTCCCAGATGAAAAACCCCGCGCTGCCAAAAAAATCATCAATAAAATGATTGATGATGAAATCCTGGAGTATTGGTCCAGTGGAAGTACGACCATGTATGGTCTGAAGGGCGCTGGTAAACAGCATGATTCTGAAGGCGAGGAATAACGTCATATTTTACTTCTGGCGTGTCTGCTCGGCGTAAGCCGGTGTCCCAGACAGGCACACGAGAAATATTTTTATGAAATTTATTACTCCTTACCCAAGACTTGTCCTTGCGGGACTCAGTGGAGGGTCGGGCAAAACGATTGTCTCGCTTGGCATCTGCCGAGCAGCAGTAGATGCAGGTCTTAAAGTACGTCCTTTTAAAAAGGGTCCTGATTATATTGATGCTCACTGGTTGTCTTTAGCAGCGCGGGCGTCGACTTCTAATCTGGATCCTTTTTTGTTTTCTTCAGAACGGATACTGTCTCTGTTCCAAATGCGTATGAAGGCGTATGATCTTGCAGTCATTGAAGGCAATAGAGGCCTTTTTGACGGCAAAGATGTGGAGGGGTCGTGTTCCACAGCCGAACTTGCACGGGTTTTGCGGGCACCTGTCATACTTATTGTTAATTGTACGAAAGTGACTAGAACCATGGCGGCCATCGTCATGGGGTGCCAGATGTTTGAGAAGGATCTGGACCTCCAGGGTGTGATTCTTAATCGCACCGCTGGGACACGTCACGAAAATATTCTGCGGGACAGTATTGAAAAATATACTGATCTTAAAGTTTTTGGTTCGTTGCCTAAATTACTTCACAATCCCATTCCTGAACGTCATATGGGCCTTATTTCGGATCAGGAATTTGAGCAGACTGAACGGGCCTTTGCGGATCTGTCTCAATTTGTTCGGGATAATCTTGATATGCGGGCACTGTTTGAAACTGCAGATTCCGCCCACACATTCTCATGTCCACCACAGCAGATTTTTCCTCAAGCCAACATTTCTACAAACTCTGTGACCATTGGGTATGTAAACGATGCTGCTCTTTGGTTCTATTATCCGGAAAATCTCGAAGCGTTACGCGCAGCTGGGGCACGGCTGGTAGAACTTTCTTTGCTTCACCAGGATGACTGGCCCGCGATTGACGGTCTGTATCTGGGGGGGGGGTTCCCCGAGACCCAGGCTCACAGGTTGGCTGAAAATAACGTTATCCGTGAAAGGGTTTTGACCTTGTCCAAAAATGGTTTGCCCATCTATGCCGAATGTGGTGGGTTCATGTATTTATGCCGCGATCTAATATATGATGGCGTGACGTATCCCATGGCGGGCGTTTTTCCTGTGGTGACAACGTTTTTTTCGAAACCACAGGGCTTGGGCTATGTTCAGGGAACCGTTCAGAGTAAAAATCCTTTTTATGCTCAAGGAACATGCATCCACGGTCACGAGTTCCATTATTCCTGTTCCGGATCGAGTAATAAAACGCTTCTCTTGTGTCTGAAACTGGATCGAGGGCAGGGCGTCTGTGAGCATATGGATTTTTTGCTCTCCAACAATACTCTTGCCGGATACACGCATATGCATGCCCTTAGCCACCCTGAATGGGCTTTGAACTTTGTTTCTGCAGCGCTACGCTATAAGCATTCTCAGCAGACAGAAATTTCTCCCTGTCCAGACATCAGAATCTAGCAAAAAACAGCTCGGATTTTTTTGATTCTGATTTCCTCTTCGTTTTTTCATATTCTCGCCGCACTCCTTGCCATCCCCGTACATCCGTAGTGTGTTTTCAAAATCCAATCCAAAATTACTTCCTTTTTTTGGGAATACAACCTTTTGACAGAGTGATTTGTTGTACTGCTCTTTAATCGTATACTGGATTATACGTATACCTGGCGGGATGCAATATTCTGTGCTACTAAGGAACGTGAAGGGTTACGTTCCAAGGACCGGGTTCTGGGATATCCAGGAGGAACAGGATTTTCTCTTGACGTAATTGATAATCGTTATTATTAATCAAGTAACGATAATTAACGTAACAGACGGGAGGATTTTATGGGACAGTTCGCAAATTTTAAGAATATTGATATAGATTGGGATATGACTCCTGAAGATGCTGTAGCCATTTATCTAGAATGGGGAAATACTGGGTATGGTGGAAGTTATGAAAACAGGGTCCGGGGCAAGTCAGATGTCTCGTATTATTTCGTTATCAATACCTGGGAAGCCCGGCCTAAGGGCTATCTGATCAAGAGGAATTCTGACGGTGCTGAGGAACTGGCCACGTTTATGCTTCCTGAGTCACTTGAAAACACATTCCTTAAGCATGTCTCGCATCAAAAGGGAGTGTATGGCGTGACTCCCGAGGTCCGGGAATGGCTCGAAAAGGAGTTTGAGGTTTCCTAACCCCATCAACCATTCAGGCTGCGGGGATCGGCGGTTGCCAACCGAATATATGCAGCTCGTTATGAGCGAAGGGCTAGGTGTGCCGGATGTGACCAGCTCAGATAGTGGATGGACTATGAGTCAAGGCCACGTCTTCAGAACATGGAGATGTGGCCTTTGCTGGGGTTGTCGTTGCGCGGGTGGAAAGCAATGTGCCCTTAGTGCTCAGTGTATCCATCCTAAAGTCCTTTTTTTATTGTGGGACGGGTGAACCTTGAGTATTTCATCGTCAGTCTTCCTTGCTGGTGAATAACTGTGCGTGCGCCCGTTCGCAGGATGAAAGGCGGGCAATCTTCGGATTGCAACAAAAAAATACCTAGATTTTTTTCTCGTAATAATTTTAACACACTAAAATATAAGACTATAATTTTTTTTAAATAGTGTTTGACAATCTGTCCCTCGACCCATAGAAACCGCATCTCTTGACGGGGTGGAGGCGTGAAGGCGCAGACACTCATGACAAAAGATTGAAACTATTTATGAATTACCAGGATCATTGAAAATATCAGGTTGTCAGCCTGGTTTCTGGTTGGATGTTCCGATAAGGAATTTTCAAAAAGATGAAAATAACGGTTGACAGGGAGAGGGCGCTTGGATAAATACTCCCTCCTGCCGCGGAAAAGGGTGCTTGACTGTGGTAGCTATTTGAAATAATTTACAAAAGTTGTATAGTTCTTTGAATGAAGTCTGGCTGGTTTGGGTGGTGATGCTCATGAAGTCTTCGGAAGCGATT
>JAQVZR010000318.1 GCA_028708105.1 Desulfoplanes sp.
CCTCTTGAGCTGCGATCTCGTCTAGCGTTCAAAATAGGTGTATCCCCGTAACCCATCCGCATACGCTTTCATAATCTGCCCCCGTTCCTGGGGAGTAATCCGCTTGTCCCGTACCGCCTGCTCAGCAATTTTGCGAAAATCCTCAAGCATGGTTTTGGGCTCATATTCCACATAAGACAACACGTCGGCCACGGAATCGCCTTCCAGTTCGCGCACAAAGGTAAAATCTCCACCCTCGGAAACCCGAATACTGACCACATTGGTATCTCCCAGCAGATTGTGCAGGTCCCCCAGAGTCTCTTGATAGGCCCCCACCAAAAAAACACCCAGATAATATTCTTCATCCGGGCGCAATTCATGCAAGGACAACGTATTGCGCACGCCATGAATATCAATGAACCGATCGATTTTTCCGTCGCAGTCGCAGGTAATATCAGCCAGGGTAGCCTGCCTGACAGGGGGTTCGTCCAAACGGTGCAAAGGCATGATAGGGAAAAGATGGTCGATGGCCCAGGCATCAGGCAGTGATTGGAATACACTGAAATTACAATAATAGATATCTGCCAGGGCATCAGGCAGATGTTTCAGATCATGAGGAACGTGCTTTAGACTTCTGACTTCTTTGGCAATACGCAGAATAACGTGCCAGAAAATTTTTTCCGCCAGAGATCGTTGACGCAGGGTAAGATGGCCGTGTTTGAACATCTGTCGGGCTTCATCCCGATAATAAATGGCATCGTTGTAACATTCCTGCAGATTCTTGACGGAAAGCACATCCCGAACCTCAAAAAGGTTGGCTATAATTTCGGGCGCGTCTTTCTCCGGCGTCGCAGGAAGTTCCGGTGCCTCAAAACGGCTCACATCCAGAACATTGAAAAGCAAAACCGAATAATAGGCCACTGTCGCCCGACCGGATTCGGTAATAATGACGGGGTGAGCGATCTGATTGTCGTCCAGAGTCGTCATAACAGTGTCAATAATATCAGCACAATACTCGTCAAGAGAATAGTTTCTGCTATTGGTAAAATTGGTATGCGAACCATCGTAATCCACAGCAAGTCCCCCACCCATATCCAAATAGCCCATGAGAGCTCCCTCGGCCACCAGACCGGCGTACACACGGCAGGCCTCAAGAACGGCAAACCGGACATCGCGGATATTGGGAATCTGGGACCCGAGATGGTAATGCAGAAGCTGCAGACAATCCAACATCCCCTGTTCCTTGAGGGTATCCACCACCTCCACAACCTGGGTCGTAGACAGACCGAAAATGGAACGATCGCCTCCAGAATCCGTCCAATGCCCCCCGGCCTGGGTGGAAAGTTTGATACGCACGCCGATGAGGGGCTTAATGCCCAGCACCTTGGACCGTTTCAAAATAAGCCCGAGTTCGCTGGGCATCTCCAGAACAAAGAAACACTTCACACCCATCTTGGTGGCGTACAATCCAAGATCAACGAATTCCTCATCCTTGTACCCGTTACAGATAAGGCAGGCCTTCTTATCTTTGAGCAGGGACAGGGCGGCAATGAGTTCGGCCTTGCTCCCGGCCTCCAGACCATGATGATAGTGTTCCCCGAACCTGGTTATCTCCTCAACAACCTGCTGCTGCTGATTGACCTTAATGGGGTAAACGCCCCGAAATTCCCCCTTGTATTCCAATTCGCGCATCTTTTCCCGGAAGGTCTCATGCAGGGTACTAATCTGGGAATCCAGAATATTTTCAATACGCAAAAGTACCGGCATTTCATATCCACGGTCCTTTATCCCGGAGATGACCTCCGTCAGGTCGACGGCCACATTTTTATTATCCGGAAACGGAGTGACGACCACGTTACCTTTGGCTGAGATATCAAAATATCCTGCGCCCCAATTCTGGATATTATACATGTCCGCTGCATCCTGCACAGTCCAACGCTCAAGTGCCTGTTTTTTGATCATAGTGTCATCCCCAATATATTCAATATGCAATCAAAATTTTACGTACCTATCAGCAAACAAATAGCTCCCTACTTCATAGCAGAAGCAGGAGATCTTTGCGGCCCATCGGGCACGCTGCCGACGGAGCACGATGCCCGATTCATTTCCTGTTCCGCGTGTTGCCCTTTGTCCGGCATCCCCGTATATGTCCACCTTTTCATACGCCAAAAAAGGAGAAAAGTCATGGGAATACGATATGGGATCATCGGTTCCGGAGCCATCGGATGCTTCTACGGAGCGAAACTTATCCAAGCCGGATGTGATGTCCATTTTTTGTTTCATAGCGATTTTGAGCATGTTAAAAAAAACGGCTTACGCGTGGATTCCATAGACGGAAACATGTTTTTTCCCCATGTCAACGCTTATGATCGGGCCACAGATATGCCCACATGCGATGTTGTTCTTATTGCCCTTAAAAGTACCCAGAACCATATCCTGCCGAATCTGCTTTCCTCGGTTGTGGGACCCTCTACAACCATCGTCCTGTTACAAAACGGGCTGGGTGGCGAACGACTCATTGCCCACCAAACACACGCCAAACATATTTTGGGAGGCCTTTGCCTGGTGTGCTGCAACAAACTAGGCCCGGGCCATATCACCCCTCTGGAATATGGAAAAATTCTCCTGGCCGAATATCGCGAAGACGAACAGCCCGCGGGCGTCAGCCAAAGCATGCACGATATTGCCGCTCCTTTTAAACAAACCGGAATTTCCGTGGACCTGTCCGAAGACCTGATCCTGGCCAGATGGAAAAAACTGATGTGGAACATTCCCTTTAACGGCACATGCGCCTTGCTTGATACCCCCACAGACATGACCATGCGCTGTCCCCAAAGCCGCGAACTGGCCTTTGAACTCATGCAAGAAGTCCAGACCGGGGCTGCATCCCAGGGCAGGGCTATTCCGGATGCCTATCTCCAGGAAATGATAACCTTCACTGACACCATGGTTTCCTACATGCCCAGCATGATGCTCGACTCCCGTCACCACAGGCCCATGGAGGTTGAATCCATCTATGGCGAACCCGTACGCACGGCACTGAATAACGGGGCCCATCTCATCCGCACCGAAACCCTGTACCGTCAACTGACACTCTTGAACGCCAGGCTTTGCCATACCGCACCGTTCGATCAATACATCATCCAATAAACCAAGTGCCAGGTCTCCATCATGATCATACGCAACGAAACATCGGCAGATAGTGAAGCCATATCCCAGGTTACCATCGCAGCGTTCAAACATCATCCCTTCAGTGAGCACACGGAACAAT
>JAQVZR010000319.1 GCA_028708105.1 Desulfoplanes sp.
GCCGAACCTGTAGCCCCTAGATAAACCGCAAAGGCCTCGCTGATGGATGAGATGATTCCTTTGCGCATGAGTATTTGGGCAAAATGGGGGCGGCCCACGGTTGCGTCACCTGCCAGATCCAGCACTTCCTGGTAGGTGATGTCGATGCCCAGGGCATTCAGTTTTTCGATGATCCTGAGGTTACGTGTTCCCCGTTTTCCCCGGAGATTTTTGAGTACTTCATTGAGATGGGGAGCATCTACGGGGACCCAAAGTCCCAGAATATGCATGAATCCCGGTTGGAATTCTACACTGAGTTCGCATCCAGGGATGACTTCCACGCTGAAGCGTTCCCCTGCCTGCATGGCTTCGACGAGTCCGTTGGTGGTGTCATGATCGGTCAGAGCAAGGGCTTTGAGTCCGAGGTCCCGGGCATGTCGGACAAGTTCCGTGGGGGTAAAGGTCCCGTCGGAGGCCGTGGAATGGGCGTGGAGATCGATTGCAGACATGTATGTGCACCGGCCGGGTCCCGCGAGGTCGTTGAGATGATGATGCGAACAGCAGAACCGGGATGGGTTGGGATTGGGATCAAACAAATGCCCTGGCAAACCAGTACCCGTAAATTGTTTCCTATGAAAAAAGGATAGTCCCTGGGTTGGAACTATCCTTTGGAACATGCTGTGTGCGGGGCTACTTAAACCGGTAGGTAATTCTGCCGCGTGTAAGATCGTAGGGAGAAAGTTCGATCTTGACCCGATCGCCGGGAAGGATGCGAATGTAATATTTGCGCATTTTACCTGAAATATGACCTAGTATGTTGTGCCCACTGTCCAGTTTGACCTGGAACATGGCATTGGGGAGTGCTTCTTCTATGATGCCTTCAACTTCAATTGCTTCTTCTTTCGCCATGAATGGTATCCGTGTTGATGGTGATATTGGATATATTTCCACAAAGGAATATCTAGTATCCTTAATAAGAGAAATTGTATAGCTTTTGGCATGTGAAAAGTCAATAAAATACGACAGAATCAGTATGCGCAGATAGTCCCAAGCATATTGTATACGGATCGTCTTGGATTTTATGAGGTTGTAAACCGGGCATCCGAACGCAGGTTGTCTGCTTTGGCGGCATTTTTTTCCAACCAGCCGAGTGCGTCAGCTGCTGGTCCGTCGAATGCCGGGACATAGGGTTTGATGTCTAGAAGCGGGGTACCGTCTAGGACGTCAATCCCTTGGATTATCAGCTTGGCGCCTTTGTGTTCCAGGAGTCTGACCACAGACATGCCGAGGGGGTTGGGGCGTCGGGGGGCCCGTGTGGAAAAAAGTCCATGGGTTACCGTGTCCATGAACGGAGTGACTTCAAGATCGAATCCCTGGCTTTTATGGAAGGCATAAAGTAAAATAATATGCGAAAAACCTCCGAGATCTTTAAGCCCTGCCGCATATTTTTCCAAAATTTCGATGGTTCCGCAAATATTTTTGGCTCCTGCTGGTTGGATGGGCATGCCCTTGCGATTTTTGAAAGGAGTGTGGATAGTCCCTATGGAATGAAAACTGAAATCCGGCATGATAAGCTGTCCTGGGTGGTAGATCATTACAAATTGATAACGGTCGGTATAATTAATGACGGAATAACGATAAACCGTTGATCCATGAAATCGAAATACAACATAACAAGTATGTATACGTGATGACTATTGTAGCAGTGTACGTGCGTAAAAAATATCAGGTCGTCAAGGCGTAATATATGGTTGGATGTTCGATTATCAAAGCAAAGCGATGAGCGCTGTGCAATGACAGATGGTTACGACTAAAGTATAAAATAGTTAAGGAGAATGACATGTCCGTTACCAAGAGGTCCTGTCTTCGATGCGGTACCTGTTGCCGTAAGGGGGGCCCCGGATTGCATGGAGAGGATGCCGGACTCATTGAACAGGGTGTCTTTTCGAGTAAAGATATTGTATGTTTTCGTAAAGGGGAGCTCGCGTATAATCAGGCCAAAGGGCGTCTGGAACCATTGAGCTGTGAGCTGCTGAAGTTACAGGGAAAGAAAGGGACGTGGGAGTGTTTGTTTTATGATCCCGGGTCCAAAGGATGCAGGATATACGCTGGCCGTCCTTTGGAATGCCGGACGTTGATGTGCTGGGATACCAGGCCCCTGGAAAAAATTATGACGGATGATGACCGGCTGCAGCGTCGTGATCTGGTGCCGCAGAATTCGGGACTTGCCGCGCTTATGGCCGATCATGAAGCGCATTGCGCCCTGGAGAGGGTGGCCCGTCTAGTAGGTACCAACCAGGACGTGATGGAGGAGCGGGACAGGCGCGCAAAGATTATTGATATCTGTTTGTACGATCTCCATTTTCGTGAGGCCTTCCGGGAAAAAACCGGGGTCGCAGATGCTGCCTTGTATTGTTATTTTGGTCGTCCCCTTTTCCGGGCTGTTCGTGGATATGATCCGTGGTTTGAATCGGAAGATTTTTTACGATATTTTGTAAAGTGATTTTTTAGGCCCACGGGGCATGGGAAAATACAGTATAACGCTTTTTCATACACGTCCCAGGGGCTGCATTTTTAGGTGAACAATGAATGTCAGAATCTTGACTAGATGAATAAGGTTCTTATCTTACAAACGGTTATTTGCAACTACCAAGAGATGCGTTGCAGAGAATCCTTGCCAATGATTGTTCGTTAAAATCGTTACCGGAACGAACCAGTATGCGGCCTCAATGTATATGATGTATACCATGCTGACCATCTGCAGTTCGGGAGTAAACAAAGGAGTAGCCGGATATGGGTGTTGAATATAAAGATTATTATAAATTATTGGGTGTTTCCAAAACTGCGACCAAAGAGGAACTCTCCCGTGCCTTTAAAAAATTGGCCAGAAAGTATCATCCCGATTTGAATCCTAACGATCCTGATGCCGAGACAAAATTTAAGGAAATCAACGAGGCGTATGATGTCCTGAAAGATCCCAAAAAACGGCAGATGTATGATTCTTTAGGACCTAACTGGCAGGAAGGGCAAAATTTTCAGCCACCTCCAGGGTTTGAGAATATGCATTTTGGGGGTGGGTCCCAGGGCTTCGGAGAGTCGGGGTTCAGTGATTTTTTTGAGACAATTTTTGGTGGCGGTGGGTTTGGCGGTCAGGGAGCCCGGTTTACCCAGCAGGGCCCGAGAGGTGGTTTCAGCGGCGCTGGTTTTGGGGGAGGAGGTCGGATGTCCCGTAAAGGCCGTGATACTGAGGTTGCTATAGAACTCAGATT
>JAQVZR010000320.1 GCA_028708105.1 Desulfoplanes sp.
GTTAAATTTCTCGAACTTCTGGTCACCCCGGCAAACAGAGAATTTTACAACATGTATTACAGCGAAGATGCCATGCGCCGAACTCTTGCCCAATTGGGATATCATACCAAAGAATCAGGATTGCGAACCAGTGTTCTGACCAGTACTGAATATCCTGCAATGCGTGTGGAACTCACCCGCTGTACCTGTAAAGTCGGATGCAGTCATTGTCAGGAACTACGGGATCAACAATTCGATTCTGAACTCAAGTACCACCCATGTTTCGTACTTTCAGGACGGAGTCTCGATCCAGGCGAGGATTCCGAATCGCTGACAACTGCACTAGAAAAAGGTGAAAAACTCATCGCCGGGTATGCAAAAGTGTATGGTAACGACAGCCCCATGCTGGTTTCGCAAGAAAAATACGTGGAAGGAAAAAAAGAAGTCTTTTTTGAAACGAACATCCCCCTTGAAGAATGCGAGTCAAGGCTGGCAAAAAAAGGGTTCAGGATGGGTAAACGACGCAGTTTCGAACTTTTTTACTGCCAACCGGAAAACCCGGACCAGGAATGGCATCAATGCCGGAAAGTCCTTAAATATGGATACGACACGCATACACCGAACAAATTTGAAAGTATTTTTACTGCCCAAACCTACCACAGTGAACATGGGGCTCTGATCACCTCTTCCAGATTCATGTCCGCAAAACCCTTTGAAATACCCGAACAGAGCAAAGAACGAGCAGCCGCCTATATGTACGCTTTCGGGTACAGACCATGGTTCAAACGCACCTTTGAAATTGTTGATTTTATAAACAGAAAAACCGGAAATATTATCAGCGTGGATAGTGCGGAACATCCAATTAATCTAAAATCAGTGCGGAAAATTTTGCACACGATGACATCCAAAAAATTCTGCAAGAAGACTTGGAAGCAACATCTGTAGAAATCCCCTTTACAATGCTTCTTGCGCAACGGGCTGAAAAATCTGCATCTTCATACTCACCATTCGCGTAAAATGATTTCAATGTGTTTAATTTCGGTTCATCCGGCAAGTGCGTACTTCTTGTCTATCAGGAGGTTGAACCCAGGCAAAGGGTGTGGCTTTGATCCGTACAAAAAGTAAGGTCATTGCGGGAAACATTTCATGCATATGCTACCATCCTCGTTGATGGCACACATGAGTCCCCCACCCTGGTCAGGGCGGGGCAAGGGGCGGGTGGTTTACCGGCCCCTTCCTTTAATTTGGTACAGGGGGGATAGTGTGCGTGTAGCCTTTGAAACCCTCCCCCTGCGCCTCCCTGGACTAGGGCGTGGGGCTTATTTCGTAATCATGTCGAATGGTTGTGCTGTTATTCTGTCATTTGATTACCTATGCAAAACTGCCCTCTGCACGACTCGCCAGATCCGATACAAAGCCAGCAAGCTGCAAACAGTTCGCAAAGAGATCAAAACGGATTATGATTGAATATTTCAACCTTGCCCGTAACAGGAGAATCATAAAACAAACTCCGTGCTTTCCCGTGCAGGGTATGAGCAAGACGCAGATAGAGCCACACGGGGCCGGGACCTGTGAGAACGACCTCCGTGCCCTTTCCGGCCAGTCCCAAACAGGCATCTTCATAGTCCTTCAACAATGAAAGTTTGGCCTGCCCCTGCTCGGCATAGAACGTGGATACATCTATGGTGATTGTATTTTCCGACATACGTATCTTCTCCTAAAAAAATTTATATGTTTTTTGCACTACACATGAGATCAATGAAAATTAAAGGGAAGGACTTCCGACAGTAACGTCATCGGATCTGTATCCTGCGTTTCCATCCAGACAGCCAAGCGGTCGATACGTGGACCGGCTAAGGGCAAGAATTTTTTTAACATGTCCAGCATGTCCGCAGATTCAGGCCAGGGATCGCCCCATGCCACAGCAACGGACCGGCAACAGGCTCCAATAAGATTTACTGTAGGCCCCTGATCGGCCACAAAGGCCAACCCTGCTGCATTTCGGGCCAATCCCACGGCACGTTTTTTATCGACCGGGGCAAGCAATAACGCCCGATACAATTGTATGAGCGGCCAGGGATGTCCTTCACCTGTCATCCAATCATCTCTCTTTTCAAGATACGCCGCCCGGGCAGTTTCATCACCCCGTGTAATCAGCCAGCGCAAAAATACATGATGGGTGTACTTTGTGCTGCTTGCATCAGTTTGTGCCAGGAATGCCGCAACATCGGCCAACTTTTCAGGCAACCCCATCAGCCGTAGATATGCGATCATCACTTCCCGAACATCAGCATCCGCGAGTCGGTCATCATCCATGGAAACAATGAGCTTGTAACACAGGGTCTGCGAGCTCTCTTGGTCTGCCTCCATGGGATCACTCAAACGGCCAAAAGCATCCAACGCCTTTCCAAAAAACAGCAATGCTCCATGGTTATCCCCGTTAAAGGCAGCTACCTGTCCCAGACTTGACTGGATCTGCCCCCAGTATCGCAATCCGGGAACAGCGGGATCAGTAGTTGCCCATGGCTCCAGCATCTGTTCTGCCATCCGGAAATCGAAACGATTGGTGGCATGCACCGCCAGATGAAGATGGGCATAGCAAACCAGAGGAGCATCTTCTTCCCGAAGACGGGTTCCAAGATCCTGCATCTCCGAAAGCAAAGCCTCTTCGATGTTGCCCAGATGATTGGCTTGAGCCAAGGTGGTGGTCAGCCAGATAAGACGCATCGCAGGAGGAAACGAAGCACTGTTTTGAACAACGGCCTGCAACCATTCAATCTGGCGCCCCAGACGTGTTAGGTTAATCGCATTGGATGCAAGATGACGACGGGTTTCATCCATAAATGGTTGCAACCGGGATGAATCTCTGATGCATACCACGGCCAGATCAAAAAGGAGAGAATACGCAATACTCTCGCGGTGGCAGGCATCGGCTGAGGTCACAAGTTGTGTCCATTCAGCAGGTGAAATCCCTCCGGGACGATCCCAGGTATCCCAAAATGAAGCCATCGCCCGTGCATCAAAGGACAAGAAACAGGTTCCTTTAAGTTGAGATCGTTTCAAACGTTCTCTGGAACTGGCCATGGATGAACCCCAGGTATAGGCGAGGACATCCACATACCCGTTGCAAGGATGACCATCCTTACCAATGGTCTCAATGCCAAGATCCAGCAACTTTGCACGTTCGGGCCAAACCCTGCCCAAACGGCTGAGAGCATCGCGGGCAGCCACATCGGCCTGAATTTTGGGCGGAAAAGGC
>JAQVZR010000321.1 GCA_028708105.1 Desulfoplanes sp.
CGAGGCGACATCATCCGGAGGACGTCCCCTTTCTCTCAAGGAAACAGAAAAACAAGAAATCATCGCCGCACTGAAACGTAATGGGTGGATTCAGTACAAAGCAGCTTCAGAACTCCGTCTGACCCCCAGGCAGATGGGATACAGAATACATAAATTTGCTTTGGAAGCCATGATCGCCCAAAAACGGGCATTGTTGCGCAGGGGTTAAAAGATCCTGGCCCTTGAAGGGCCAGGATCTTTTAACCCCTGCGCCCCTGCGATAATAGGTCTACGAGCATAGGTCTACCTCTATCACAAAATTTGGAATTGAATCATTGCAAATTTTACTACAATTCATAGAGTCCATTCCCTCCCTTCTCTTTGGAAACTCAGAAAACAATCCACACCTGAAAATACCCACAGATTCGGGACAGATTGCACCATGTATACCTTCCCTCTGACATATACATACCCCCCAAAGCTCTCCGTACTCATGGAGATAGATTTTGTCCTTTTATATCGAAAGATTTTAAGATATAGATGGTGTTATTTTGAATAGGCAGCCCATAGGTGAGCCGTGGCCAACGCTTTGTACGTGTCTTTTCCCGGGAACTCCGATCATCCGCATCCGATCGGCATTATTGTATACGTATTGATTCCACGCAGCCTGCCTGCAGATATGACGCGCAGACTATGCCTGTTCCCAGGGAATGAGATGTCCACGTCTCTTGAAAGGAATTTCCATGCATCACGCCCTCTTCGCCCTGCAACTTACCCTGCGCGTAGCCTGCCTGGCCACACTTATCGCTCTGATCATCGGAGTAGGACTTGCCTATGTGCTGAACAGACGCGCTTTCCCCGGCCGGGACTGGCTGGACGCCCTGTGCACTCTGCCTCTGGTCATGCCGCCCACCGTCCTGGGCTATTATCTCATTGTCATTATCGGGCGCAACGGCGTTCTGGGCGCATGGCTCAAGGAAACATGGGGGATATCCCTCATGTTCACCTGGCAGGGCGCCGTGCTGGCCGCTTCAGTAGTCGCCTTTCCCCTGGTATTCACTTCGGCCCGAGCAGCCCTGGAAGGGGTTGACCATGACCTAGAAAATGCCGCTCGCACCCTGGGTGTTTCCGAAGCCGGAGTCTTTTTCCGAGTTTCCTTTCCCTTGGCTCTGCGCTCCATTCTGGCAGGAACCATGCTCGCTTTTGCCCGAGCCATGGGCGAATTCGGGGCCACTCTCATGGTGGCCGGCAACCTCCCCGGTCGAACCCAGACTCTTTCTCTGGCCGTGTACAGCGCCGTACAAGCAGGAGAAGACACCCTGGCCAACAATCTTGTTCTTGTTATTTCCGCTCTCTGCGTCCTGATCCTCGTAGTCACCGGAAAACTCGTCAAACCTAAAACATGAAGGAGATGCCATGTACCGAATTCTATGTTCAACCCTTGTTCTGCTGTTTCTGTTTTCTGCTCCCGTGTACAGCGGGCAGGAAATCATTATTTCGGCGGCAGCCAGCCTGACCGACGCCTTTACAGATATCAAACCAGCCTTTGAGGCCACGCACCCGGGCACAGAAGTGATCATGAATTTTGCCTCATCAGGAGCCTGTTTCCGCCAGATTGAACAGGGGGCACCTGCGGACATCTTTGCCTCGGCCAACCCCAAATGGATGGCCAAGGCCGTGCAGGCGAAGCTGGTCACTCCGGAATCAGAAACTGTCTTTGCCCACAACAGCCTGGTGCTGGCGGTTCCCGCAGCCAATCCAGTAGGGATTACCACACTTAATGATCTGGGATCGGACAAGGTTACCAAAATCGGTGTAGGAACTCCCAAAACCGTACCCGCAGGAAAATACGCCCAACAGGCATTGGAAAGCCTGGGCCTGTGGTCCACCTTTGAATCAAAATATATCTTTGCAGCCAGTGTACGTCAGGTCCTGGATTATCTCCGACGAGGAGAAATCGATTGCGGATTTGTCTATGCCACGGATGCCAAAAAGGGCGGAAACGCAGTACGAACCGTTCAGGAAATTGCCCTTGAAAAGCCCGTCACCTACCCCATCGGTGTTTTGGCAACATCTGAAAACAAGGTTATGGCCATGGAATTCATACATTTTCTAACATCAGAACAAGGCCAGAACATCCTTACAGCCCGCGGATTTTCAAAAAAATAAAGGCCTCCTATGCTTTTTGAACTGGACATTAAAAAAACACTCACCGCTGGGAATCATCCGTTCCAATTGCACAGCCGTCTGCAGACCGAGGATCGCAATGTCGTGATCCTCGGTCCCTCGGGGTCGGGAAAATCCCTGACCCTCTTTGCCGTGGCTGGCCTAGTCACCCCCGACGAGGGACATATACGCATCAACGGCCGGACCGTGTTTGATTCCAAGGAAGGCATCCACATTGCGGCACGGCACCGCAACGTCGGATTCGTTTTCCAGAACTACGCCCTCTTCCCCCATCTCACTGTACGAGAAAACGTGGCCTTCGGTCTGACCAAACCATTGTGGAAATCCTCTTGGGAGGACCGGGAAAAAGTCGAAAAATATCTGGACATCTTCGGCCTCGGTCATGTGGCCAACAACCGCCCTTCGGAAATCTCAGGAGGCCAAAAACAACGTGTGGCCCTGGCCCGAACCCTGGTCACCGATCCCGGCATCCTGCTTCTGGACGAACCCTTTTCCGCCCTGGACCAACCTCTTCGCCAACGCATGCGCAAGGAACTGAGTACCACACTAAACACCTTTGAGATCCCCATGATGCTGGTTACCCATGACTTTGAAGATGTGGACCTGGTGGACAACACCATGGCCGTGTACAAAAACGGCTGCATAGGCCACTTGTTTCCGAGCGGCACCCATCCCGGGCCCAAAGAACTCGCAGGGCTGATCTCGGAGACTTTTTGTCCGATAAGTTAAAAATACCACGTTGCCGACCTTTCATCCGAGATCCGAAAATGAACGGATTGATGCCCCCCCTCTGCATCTCTGGACGAAAAAATTCGTCTCATACCATTTCTATTTTGTGTAGAAGCGGCTTCCAGCCGCTTTCTTTGGCCAATACATAACATAACGTAAATGGTCTCATTATCCGTTTACCCCTGTCTCTCGGGACAGATAGAACCTCCGATGCATAAATTTGGTGGGCGACCGGCTGGTCGCCCTATGTTCTCCTCTGTGTACTCCTCTGTATACTCGCCCTGTGTTGTTCCTTTTGCCTCTAGGACGCAGAAAAGCCCTCATATCTTTCGATATGAGG
>JAQVZR010000322.1 GCA_028708105.1 Desulfoplanes sp.
ATCTGCTTCCCTTTTATGGGGCGGCAGTGTTGGGCTATTTTTCCCATCTGTTTCTGGATAAGATTTTTTGAAGATACGTGCTTGGGTGGAATGCTTTTTGTCTTTTCGCGCAGGGGCGCAGAGACGCTGAGGGATATCTGTTTTTCGGGTAGATAATAGCCCACAGCCCTCGTTCAGGGAGGGGCCGGGGGGAGGGTTTCAAGATAGAAGAAATGTTTGTCCGGAAGAAATCTCAGACCGCTAGAAAACGCAGGTAGAGATCCCCTTTGAGGGGACCCAGTTTTCGGCCTTGCCCTTTAATACGGATGGGTCGGCCGACAACGAAGGTATGAGGGAGTCGGATGTCCAGGGATTGGGTCTCTTTGCCCCGGCGTTTGATCTGTACCCTGACCATGCTCCCGGGAAGGAGCTGTCGGGCGGGGAGCCGGATCGTCTGGTA
The DNA here is from genome assembly GCA_028708105.1 of Desulfoplanes sp. Classification (GTDB taxonomy): domain Bacteria; phylum Desulfobacterota; class Desulfovibrionia; order Desulfovibrionales; family Desulfomicrobiaceae; genus Desulfoplanes. Next base: position 440 of record JAQVZR010000322.1, read on the forward strand.
TTCGTCCATCTGTGCCCCTGCCCATTTTTTGATTCCGGCAAAAAAACCTTCAGACAGATCCGGATTCAAGGAACGTTTGTCCCAGGGCAGATTGAGGGTGCGTTTTTTTGCCGGTGCTTGATTTTGGGCTGCAGGCGTCTGGGGCCGGTGCGTCTTGATTTTTTCAAAGATATCCTCAAAGACCTGGCGGGCAAAGGGGTCGTCTAAGAGGTCTTTGAGCACCTCTTCCTGCTTGGCGGCAAAATTTTTGTGGCCGGTTTGGGGCTTGATTGTCTCTGTCGTCTGCGTACGCGGTTTTTCTGGTCGGGAGGGCTGCTGTGCTGTTGTTTGTGCACCTGAAAACTGTTGCGCTGTCCGGGGACGCGGTTTTGCTTTTTGGGTCTCTTGGGCCTTGGCTTCTTTGGCACTCAGATATTTGCGGAGATACACATAGGCTTCGTTGAGATCATGAAAGGCTTTGGCCGCATGGGCGTCATCGGGATGCAGGTCGGGATGAGAATCAAAGGCCTGTTTGCGAAATGCGGATTTGACCGTTTCCAGGTCAGCTCCAAAGCGCAGGCCGAGGATTGTATATGATTGGCGAAGATCCATAGGATGTGTATAGATAATGGTTGGTTGCGGTGTCTGGTTAGGGTAAAACGGATGATGACCTGGGTGTGCAAGGGGCTCCGCGGCGAGCGGAACATTGTTTCATGAAGATGTGCACGTCATAGGTTATGTGTTCTCGGTTCCATCTTTTGACACAGATTTTTTTCAATATCTGAGACCTTAAGGGCGTTGGCATCCCCTGTCTGCTGGTGGATGAGACAATGGGATTTAAGATAGGCCATTCCCTGACGTACGAATTCTTCGTGGGTGACATCTTTACAGATACCCGGACAATAATCCTGGGCCATTTCCCAGCTGATCCGGTCCACCAGATTGCCTCTGAAAAACGGCCAGGCCCGGCAGACATCAGGTTTTGCCGGATGGACGGTGCACCCCGTATCTTTTTTAAAAAATATACAATAGCCGGTTTCATCGCTGCGGATGATGTATTTGGAAGATTTTTTTTCTGCATAGTGCGCCAAGAACGAAACGCGATCCATGTTCAAGAAACGGCACAAGCGATCCTGTTCTTCGGGAGAAACAACGATGCCTCCAGTACCTTTGCAGCAATGGCCACACATTTGGCAGGTAAATGCCGGGATTGTTTTCATGGGTGATTGGGTCCTTGCGTATTCGTCCGGGGCTCAATGGTATGTGCCGGAGAAGATGAATATTCTGCGTTGAAAGGAAGAAAAAATGCGGGACGAAATCTACCTGTCTGGGCCCTTGGGGTCAATCATTAGACGTGTCATTTTCCTGAAGGATAAATCCTGGCTTGACCGAGTATGGCAGGCAGACTAGCTCATATATATTTGTCAGTACTAGCGAATGGTTGATTCCTGCTTGTTCAGTGTCCGTAAACCATGATGAAAAATACGGAGTGAATTGTTCCATGCCAAATAGATTAACCCGTGAAGATGCCACGGCCCTGTGGGCAGAAGATGTTTTTTCTTTGGGGAAAAGGGCTCATGCCGCCCGCCTTGAGCGTCATCCTGATCCTGTTGTCACCTATATTGCCGACCGGAATATTAATTATACAAATATCTGTGTTTCCGGATGTAAATTTTGTGCGTTTTATCGTCCCCCCGGACATGCTGAGGGATACGTGCTTTCCTTGGATGAATTGGAGGCCAAAATCAGCGAAACTGTGGAGCTTGGTGGCTATCAGCTTTTGCTTCAGGGGGGCATGAATCCTGACCTTGGACTGGATTTTTATACGTCCATGCTTTCCTTTATCAAAGAGCGTTTCCCCCAGATCGCAGTGCATGGCTTTTCTCCGCCGGAGATTGTTTTTTTGGCAGACCTGGAAGGTCTCTCCCTGGAAGAGACCATAACCATTCTGCACAAGGCCGGTCTGGATTCCATACCGGGCGGGGGGGCCGAGATTCTGGTCAATCAAGTCCGGGCCAGGATCTCACCGCGAAAATGTACTGCGGATCAATGGATCGAAGTCATGGAAACGGCCCATGGCCTGGGGCTTAAGACCACGGCGACCATGATGTTTGGTCATGTGGAGAGCTTTGAAGATCGCCTGGAACATCTGGACAGAATCAGAGACCTGCAGGATCGGAGCGGCGGGTTTACAGCATTTATCCCCTGGACATTCCAGCCCCACAATACCCTGATCAAGACTCCTGAAGTTTCTTCGGTGGAATATCTCAAGTTTCTGGCCCTGAGCCGTTTATATCTGGACAACATTCCCAATATTCAGGCCTCATGGGTCACCCAGGGGCCGATGATTGGTCAGCTGGCCCTTTTCTGGGGAGCCAATGATTTCGGCTCCACCATGCAGGAAGAAAACGTGGTCGCGGCCACAGGGTGTCGCTTTCGTCTGGCCGAAGAAAAGATCCGGAGCATCATTGCCAGGGCAGGTTTCACCCCCATGCGTCGGTCCATGGATTATACTCTGGTGGAGTAATCTTTTTGTAGATCCTGACTTGAGGTATATACACAGAAAAAATGGAATTTTTTTAATTTTTTCTTGACAACAAGTGTCAGTCTCTCTAGAGAACTTCTCGTCCGGGCCACTAGCTCAATTGGCAGAGCAGCTGACTCTTAATCAGGAGGTTGAAGGTTCGATTCCTTCGTGGCCCACCAGGAAAATCAAGGCGTTAGATGAAAATCTAACGCCTTTTTTGTTTGCCCGGCAAAGCCGGCCCCCCGTCCGCTTGCAAGAAAG
>JAQVZR010000019.1 GCA_028708105.1 Desulfoplanes sp.
GGTAAAGTGGACCCCAAAAACCTAAGACCACGAAAAAAGGGATTAGATTTTCATCTAACCCCTTGATTTTCCTGGTGGGCCACGAAGGAATCGAACCTTCAACCTCCTGATTAAGAGTCAGCTGCTCTGCCAATTGAGCTAGTGGCCCAGAAATGCTGCCCGGTTTCCCAAGCGGCGAGAAACGTGATTAGAGAGTTCTCGCCAAGGTGTCAAGAAAAATAACAAAATTATTTTTTCCGAATAGATTCAAAGTCTGACTTTTCTACTCTTCTGCTTTTTTACTCAGGTCCTCAAAAACACTCATGGCGGCCACCCCGCCTTCACTCACCGCGGTCACAATCTGCTGCACACCGCCGGTGATATCTCCAGCCGCATAGATACGGGGAAGGCTGGTACGTCCCTGGCCATCCGTCCGGATATATCCAGCAGACGTTGTATCCATCCCGAGGTGCGCAACAATGTCCGTATTAGGAATAATGCCAATGGCCAGAAAAAGCGCATCTACAGGCACAGCCTCCAATTCTTCGGTGACGGTATCACGGAGCATGACCCTTGTGAGTTTTTCCTTGCCTTCCAGTTTATCGACAGTCCGATTCCATAAAACAGGGATCTCTTCCCGAGCCACAGCATCCTGCAACCGCTGTTCGGCCCGGAAGCTGTCCCGGCGGTGCACGATGCGTACGTTCACCCCCAGATTTTTGAGATGCAGAGCATCGGTCAACGCCGTATTACCTCCGCCAACAACAAGCGCATCCCTGCCTTTGTACAAATATCCGTCGCAGGAGGCACAATAGCTGATTCCTCGGCCAAGCAACCGTTCTTCTCCATCGATCCCCAGTGACTTCCATGTGGCACCGGTGGCAACCATCAATGCCCTGGCGGCATACACGGCCTGGGACGTATAGACTTCGACATCCCGCCCTAATTTAATATCCAAAACCTCTTCTCCCTCATGCACGGGAAGGTATTCCCGGGCCTGGGCGAGGAGGCTGGCCACAAGCTCTTTGCCGCCGATGGATGAAAATCCGGGATAATTTTCCACCACCGGAGTAACCGCCACCTGCCCTCCGGCGATAGATGCATCCAGAACAACCCCTGTAAGCCCTGCTCTGCTGGCATAAATCCCGGCAGTAAGCCCGGCGGGTCCTGCGCCGACAATAACCAGATCCACCCGCTGCGCCACCCCGGTATCACCGGGCTTAATCAGTTTCTTAGACGGGTTGAGCGTCAACAACTGAGCCATAAAAACCTGTTCAGGTTCCAAGCCCTGCGTCACAAAATCTTTTGTGTACACCGTATGGGGAACAGAACCCACAGTATAGGCCTCGGCCATTTTCTGATTTTCTCCGGTCTCAATACATTCAGCCTTCACCCGGTCCGGACGCTCCACCGCTGCCTTGACAGCATTGAGCACCTGCCCCGGGCAATACGGACATCCAGGATTCACAAAGACCCGGATATAACGATCCTCCTCCAATGCCTTGAGCATTTTCCGGGACACCTCGGAAAGCCCACTGTCCCTGGAAGAAACCATCACAAGGGTTTGAATGAATGACTGGGCTTCTTCCCCGGCAGGTGCACCGGTAAAACGAAGGGCATAGGTTTCAGGCTGGACCAGCAGGGTCGGAGAACGCTCGACCCCATATTTCTTGGCAGCTTCGGAATCCAGACCAAGTTCTTCAAAACCTATCCTGGAATCAATGCGGTGCAGATCCCGCAATAACTTCCGGGCATACGCGCAATAGGGCTCATTTTCTCCCTTGGCCGTAAAAAGCAGCACCTGCACCTCGACATCCAGGTATTCTTTAAAAACCTTGCCAAGATGAACTTTGCTCTCTTCATCCAATAACCAGCCATCTTTCTTTTCTTTGTTTTTATCTTTGGAAAATATTGGGCACATACCTTCCCTCCGGAGATTTACAATGGAAACCATGGCATGAGTAACCGATAAAACGATATCAATGCTGAACCATACGATACTGTATATAACCACATTTGCCCATACATGTCATTGCCCGGAAGATTTTGATTTTCAAGATTCCTAACGCGCCCAGCCCAAAAATATCCCAGTAATTCCCCATAAAAATTACGTTCAAGGCAACACTATCACTCACCATTCGCATAAAAATGATTTCAACTTGTTTAATTTCGGTTCATCCGGCGAGTGCGTACGTCTTGTCTATCAGGAGGTTGAATCCCGGCAAAGTGCGGCGGCTTTGCCCCGTACAAAAAACTAAAGTTATTTCGGAGAACCTTTCATGCATATATTACCATCCTCGCTGAGAGCACACATGAGTCCCCTTCCCTCGTTAGGGCGGGGTTAGGGGCGGGGTCGTTGTCGAGTCCTAAAACCCTCCCCCAGCCCCTCCCTGAACTAGGGCGGAGGGCCACTATGTGCCATTTGGATGAATAAAGTGCTCATAGCAAATCATGTGACACAATCTGCCTTTTTAGATTCCAATTAGTAAGTGATGTTACGCACGCCTTTCGAGAGCCTTGAGCTGAGTCCGATATCGTTTGCAAGAAGGTCCCCCCTCAAGGGGGGACCTTCTTGCCGGCAATGCCGGGCTCAGCAGAAAGATCTCGGTGGCGTGCGTAACTTCAGTTAGTAAACTAGAAAAGTGCGCATTTGCGGGATGAGTTATAAATTCCTCATACTCGTTTCAATTCACGCGAATGCTGAACTATTATTTTATCATTTAAAAACAAAAGCTTATTGACAAACATCAATTTTTTTTCTTAAGAATAGAGTTTATGCTATAGAAATTTCTCCTGGGCTTGGATCTAACCAAAACGTACGTGACGCTCTCAAGTTTAGGGGCCACTTCAAACAGCGTACTCATACGTGATGCCGGATGGGGCTTGGGTTTCCCCACAGTCATTCTAGGTAGTATTTATTCCGGAATATTCACATCCACAGAATCCGCAGCAGTGGCGGTTGCCTATGCCATTTTCATAACAATTGTAGTACACAGAGAATTGTCTCTAAACGAGTTATGGGACATCTGTTGCGAAACAGGCAACGTCTCGGCCCGTATTTTGATTATGGTTGCCGCAGCTACACTCTTTTCATGGCTGTTAACAGTGGAAAACATCACGGCACAACTCGTCGCTCCTGTCATCGCTCTGAAGCCACCGCCATGGGCCGTGCTTTTATTCGCCAACATCTCCATGCTCGTCTCGGGAATGTTTATTGATGTCTTTTCCAATATCCTGATTTTCACCCCGCTTATGAAACCGCTGCTCCATTCTGCCGGGATAAGTGAACTACATTTCGGGGTCAGCGCTGCGGTTAATGCCGACATGGGCAACATAACTCCCCCCTTTGGCCTCAACCTGTTCATCGCCAGCGGCGCTTTCGGGGTAATTTATTTCAGAATGGTAAAGTCCGTACTGCCCTGGCTCGGATTGGCCATTATCTGCCTGGGCATTATTACCTATCTGCCGGCTATTTCGCTCTGGCTTCCAGGACTCCTGTACCCAAGATAGGTAAGATACTAAGGAATGTCAGAGGGATCAGGTTAAAAAAATCATGGATAGTCGGTGATTATTGTCTAGACGATAGTTTCTAAAATTATCCGGAAAGCATGTAATAATGTATTGGCGCCACCATAAGAAGTATACAGGAACTCATACCTAATGGATTTTCTTACATTTAAAAGCTTTATCAGCATCGATATTTTAATACTATTTTATTATCTAGGTGCACTTATATTGCCTATTGCTATATGGATATTACGAACAAGGCTTATACAAAAATATAAATTATTCAATACTGAATATGTAAGCGGGACGAAAATACTATGGAAAATGTTAGATAAAAAGCAACAAACTATGTTTATAGCATTGCTCATAACTTTTTTTCTATGCATGGAGTTATTCTGGAGAATTTTTTTTGAATTTCTCATTGCCTATATGCAAATGAGGGATGCATTATTGCAAATCCAGATATAAATCATTCATGGTTACTTCACAAACGAAACGCCCCGAAAGTATCCTTCGGGGCGTTTCGTCGTGCAACTCTTCTACGCTATGTTGGTTCCAGACAAAGTCTCTCCTACAAATCCTGCATTTCAAATTTTCCCTGAGAATAAATCAATATCTTGCTGCCGTCATGCAGATGGGCAAAGACCTTCTTATCTTCGGTATTCACCAGATCCCAATGTAAAGCGGAATTATTAAAACCAAGCTCATCTTTCAATGCCTGGCCAAGCATGGCAGCATCTCCGGCGTAGGTGTCGGCGTATGAATCCCCAACGGCGACATGGCAATTTCCTCTGCTGCCGCCAAAGTTTTCATCATACAGAGTGTTGGCCATAAAATGATCAATCTGGGAAAACCTAGTGTCGGTTAAAGAAAATTCTCCCAGCCTTTTGGCTCCTTCGTCCATGCCCATCTGTCGGCGTACAAAATCCTGCCCTTCTTGAGCTGTGATATCCACGGCATCTCCATCGTTAAACTCAAGACGAACCCCTTTGACCAGGTTCCCGCTTCTAAAAGAAGGCTGGTCCGCGTAATAAACCCCGTTTGTACCCCGCCAATCAGGAGAAAGAAACAGTTCAAAACTAGGGATATTATGTCCGGAAACACCTACCCACTGCCGGTCTTTTCCCGGGGTGATACGCAGATCGGTATGATCCGAGAGTACATGATAAAAATCTACATCCATATTGTTCAGCCAGTCTTTCACCTTCTGTGCCTTGGTAAAAATTTCTTCCCATCTGGCAACAGGATCATCGTCATTCAGATACACAGCCTTGGCAATCTGATCTGCATAGGCCTGCTCACTCATCCCGGCATTTTCGGCCAAAACTGGCGTGGGCATGAGACATAAGGTCCAGCCAAACCGGCCCTGGACTTCACGATCATCCAAAATTTCACGTAAATATTTTTTGGTTATGGCCGACAGGGCTATTTTGCCGGGATCAATGTCTTTTAAGTGCGTTAAAGAGGCAGGCGACAAAATAGAAACCAGACCATTCAACCGCTCATAGAACTCCTGATCTCCAGGAATGTTAAAAGCAATCTGAAAGTCTTCAGCAGTGCTGAAGTGGGTTTTCTCACAGCCGGGATCGGGATTGATACGCAACACGGGATGACAGCCCATGAGCAGTACCTGCTCAAGTACATGACGCGCAAGTCCAAGGCCGTCAATATCGCTACGGATAAGGATGATATCTCCTTTTACAAAGGACTGAATCCGGGCCTTTTGCAGGCCCCATACTAAAATCTGGGCATATTTGTGCAGTTGATCTTCAGTAAACATTAAAAATTCCTCTTTCTGGAAAAGTGATATTTTTTAGATAACGTAATCGTAGACACGGATGCGTATATATCCCATGCAAAAGGACCACAAACCGATCAAATTCCTGCGCCGAATTCAAAACTCTTTTCCATGGGCCGGGACTGCCGGATCTGTGCTCCTGGGGGAATATCCCGGGTGATCCAGACATTACCGCCTATGGTTGCCCCCTTGCCGATGGTCACCCGACCAAGAATGGTCGCTCCGGCATAGATGGTCACGTCATCCTCCACGATGGGATGTCGGGCCAACCCTTTAATAAGGCTGCCGTCTTCGCCCTGAGGGAAACTCTTGGCACCCAGGGTCACCCCTTGATAGATGCGTACATTTCTGCCCACGATGCAGGTCTCGCCGATGACGGTACCTGTGCCGTGATCGATAAAAAAGTGCTCACCGATGGTCGCTCCGGGATGGATATCAATACCCGTCAGTGAATGGGCCATTTCAGCAATAATTCTGGGTATGATATCCACCTTGAACAGCTGCAGCTCATGGGCAATGCGGTAATTGGTCAGAGCACGGATGGAAGGATAGCAGAAAATCGTTTCCCCCGGCGTCTTGGCCGCGGGGTCGCCCACAAAGGCCGCATCCACATCTGTGGCCAAAAGATGACGGATGTCCGGAAGCTTGCGGATAAATTTCCAGGCGATATCCCGGGAGCGCTCTTCGCAATCCTTGCACAAGGCCTTGTCTTCCCGCTGGCACACGAAACAATACCCGCGGTTGATCTGCTCGGACAGCTGCCGGTGCAGACGGTCCAGATTGGCTCCGATATAAAAAGGCATACTTTCGGACGTCACATCCGAGGGCCCATAATATCCAGGAAAAAGCACGGCCCGCAGATCTTCCACAATGGACGCCAAAACGTCGACTGAAGGCATGGGGGCTTCGTGCCGCAGCCTGTGGCAGGTCAGGCTATCCTTGTTCTGTTCACAAAGCTCTTCAACAATAGCCGCGATTTCATTTCGTCGTACCATAAATCTCCCTACCCGGAAAAACCGGCGTCGCAATGTCTTATTCTTCTCCAAACAAGGCTGTGCTCAGATAGCGTTCACCGGTATCACACACGATAAACACAATGATCTTGCCCTCATATTCCGGCCGCTTAGCCAGCTGCAGGGCGGCAAAAGCATTGGCCCCCGAAGAGATACCGCACACAATCCCTTCCTGACGCATAAGCTGTTTGGCGGTTTCGATGGCGTCCTCGTTACTCACCGGGATGATTTCATCAATACAGGCTCGATCAACCACTTTGGGTATAAATCCGGCCCCAATCCCCTGAATCGTATGCGGACCGGGAGCATTGCCCGAGAGGACGGCAGAATCTTCGGGTTCCACGGCAACGGTATGCACCAGAGAGTTCTTGCTCTTGAGATAGGTGCCCGTCCCTGTAATGGTCCCTCCGGTGCCTACCCCTGCAACAAAAGCGACAACGGCACCATCCGTATCTTCCCATATTTCCGGCCCTGTGGTCCGAACATGCATTGCCGGGTTGTCCGGGTTTTCAAACTGCATGGGCATAAAGGCCTGAGGGATTTCTGCAACCAATTCTCTGGCCCGTTCAATGGAACCGAGCATTCCCTCTTTAGCAGGAGTCAACACCAGCTCAGCCCCCAGCCCCTTGAGCATCTTACGCCGCTCCACGCTCATATTTTCGGGCATGGTTAAAATAAGCCGCAATTTCTTGACCGCACACACAAAAGCCAGACCAATCCCGGTATTCCCGCTGGTCGGCTCAACAATCACGGACTGTTCGGTAATATCTCCCCGTTTGATGCCCGCCTCGATCATATTCAAAGCGATCCGGTCTTTGACCGATCCGCAAGGATTATTGAACTCAAGTTTTGCAACCACCGTTGCCGAAACATTCTTGGCCATCGCGTTCAAACGCACTAGGGGGGTTCTGCCCACCAGATCCAGCATGGAATCTGCAATCTTCATTGCCATTTTCTCCTCATTTCATAAACCTTGAAAACCGTAGGTACCCGTATAATGTACCCTGCTTAAAAAGACACCTTCCATGCATTTACCAGGGACATACGCATGGAACGCTACGACCGACCATCCCCGTTTAAGAAACCATTGCCGAGAGACACTGCAACCGTCAATGGACATGATCAAAGCATTTCACGATGCTGGAATGCGAATCCATCGCCGCCAACCCCGGCGTACCGTACAAGGGGCACCCCTTGCGGGTGCCCTTTTCGGCTACCACGAATTCAGTCTCAACGTCCCATATATCCATCTGGTCAAGGCAATGCGAGGGCGTTTTTATCTGCCACTCCACGACGACCTCTCTCTAAAAAACAAATTTATGTGTATTAGTTCCTTAAACTCTGCTAAAGGATATATAAAGAGCACTTCGTCTTCTCACAACCAAGGAGCTGAGCCATGTTTGATACAAGAACCCGCCAACTCACGGCAGACAATGTCAAAGCATTGCTGGAAGAAAAAAATTCTCTGCTCGTGGATGTTCTTCCGCCGGAACATTATCAGCGCCGGCACATCCCCGGAGCCTTCAACGCATGCGTCTATGAAATCGATTTTCTCAATCAGATGGAAATGATATGCGCGGATACATCCAGACGGATCATATTGTATGGGGCAGGCCCGGCCTCCTTTGACAGCCGGGTGGCTGCGGAAAAACTGATTCAGGACAACTATACTGACGTGATGATCTTCCCTGGCGGCCTGCAGGAATGGCTGGATGCAGACAATGCCCTTGAAGGAGAGAACCCAGAAACACCGATCCTCCCCCATCCTGCCCTGATCCTGGATAAACCTTTCTTTACGATTGTTCCTGAAGAAAGCAGGGTTACCTGGGTCGGACGCAATGCCATGAACCGGCATACCGGGACCGTAAACGTTTTCTCCGGAAACATCCTGGGTAGCACAGACATGTTACACGGTGAGATTGTCCTGGACATGGCCAGCATTGCCGATCAGGACCTTGCCGGCGACGAGCTCCAGCCGGTTCTGGAAGGCCATCTCAAATCTGATGATTTCTTTTTTACGACCTTATTTCCCAAAGCCAAACTGACCATCACGTCCATGATTCCCATCCCCGGTCGTGCAGCCACCCAATACACCTACAACGTCACGGGTACCCTGAGTATGCAGGGAATGCACAAGGATATCACGTTCGACGCCCACCTGCACAACCTTGAAAAAAACGAATTGGCCATCATGGCCCACTTCGACCTGGATCGAACGCGCTGGGGCATTATCTACGGTTCAGCGCGATTTTTCGAGCATCTGAGTTATCATCTGGTGTACGATCTCATCTCCATAGAGGCCCGTATCGTTCTCGCCTGAAGCATACGCCAACATCTCACCCAATATAACATAAAGGGCGGCAATTCATTGCCGCCCTTTATGTTATAAAACTTTTTGTTCAACAACTATGCTGCGATGGGAATCACATACAAAAGCACGGCAAAAAAATGCAAAACCGTACCGGCCAAAACAAAAAGATGCCAGATAGCATGATTAAAACGCAGCTTCCGCCAGACATAAAAAATAATCCCGAAAGTATAGCAAAGCCCACCGGCCACTAGAAGCTTGAGCCCGCCCGGAGCCAGATTTGCGAGCAACGGTTTCGAAGCGACCACAATAGCCCAGCCCATGCCGACATAAAGTCCTACCAGTAAGACCCGCCATTTGCGCAGGGGAGAAACCTCTACGATGATGCCCATAATCGCCAGTCCCCAAATCGCTCCGAACAGGGACCAGCCCCAGGGACCGCGCAGACTGACCAGGGTAAACGGGGTATAGGTTCCGGCAATAAGCAGAAAGATGGATGAATGATCAAGAACCCGCATCACGGCCTTGGCCCTGGGAATCTGGATACTGTGGTACAGGGTGGACGCCGTATACATGACAATCATCGTCCCCCCAAAAATACTGACACTTACAATATGCCATCCGTCTCCAAAGGCCGTGGCACAGGCAGTGAGTACCCCCAGTCCGGCTATGGAAAAAAGAATGCCAAGGCCGTGAATAACACTGCTGGCGATCTCTTCTCCAAGACTGTAACGAAGTGTTAACATATTGTTTTCCATGGATTACTCCGTAATTGGTTATCTGCCATTACTCAGCATGATGTTCTTGAGATACCGCAACAACACACATTTTTATCACCACGACAACAATGGATCATTCCATACAAGGCATGGCTAGTCGATGAGGTCCAGAGTCTTCAATGTCTCCCGCAATGTTTCCAGCCGGCGTCGGTTCACACCGAAATCTGAATATCCTTTACGTGAACTGCTGCGGATGGCAACCACCCCGCTTTGCGGATCAAGGAGACACTCCAGATCATCCACAAATCTGAAAATAAGGCTCCGGCATTCGGCGTGTACATATACAGGGGTTTTCTGAACAATTGTCGTCCGGGGCAGGACGACGACCTCGGCACATATCCGTTCCCATCCGGTGACAAGGTCGCCTTTGATACGCCAGGGAAGGATAGCATGCTCTGCATCCCGGTCTCCTGAAAAAACACAATTGGGACTTTGGGGACATTGATCCAGGCCCACGGGTGCCTCCAGGACATCGGGCAATGAACTGCTCCGGCATCCTCCGGCAAAAAGTACAAGCAGAACTATCGGCAACAATATTTTCATAACAAAAAATTCCATATGGGCACAACCGGATTCAGGGGATGAAAAGGATTCCACATCCGGAGCACCCTCTCTATGCATAGCATCCTTTTAGGTAAACCATAGGCCAGAGGATGACAAATCAAATGCCCGCAGCAATAGCTTTAAAGAAAATGATCCAATGAGGAATCAGTGCTGCCGCAGTGTTTTAAAATAACAACGATTTTACAAAAAATGCAAGTGTTATCGTGCCGAGACATACTTTCAATTTCATCAATGTAGCCTATTGCCCAACCTCATTACTCACTGTAAAGACTCTCCTTGAGATGGCACTATCTGACGAACACGAGCGATGCTGTTCAACAAAATCACCTAAGGCCCCAGACGACCTTCCAGAATATCAAGCAGCAAGGACCTCCATGAATGAATCTGAAAAAACCTTTGATTTTTGGCAGGACCATTCGGACAATTATCTTAAAATGGCCCTCAATTATGAACGTCGAGAACGGCTGGAATCCCCGGACGGCTATGGGAAAAAAACAGGAGAATGCGGGGACACTATTGAATTTTTTCTGACTATTGAAGAGGACCGTTTGACCCATATAGCCTTGGATATCAATGGATGCGTGCATACCAGTGCAACGGCCAATGCCGTGGCCCAGCTCAGCGAAGGTAAAACTCTTGAAGACGCCTGGGACATCCATCCGGAAACAGTCTGCGAATACCTTCAAACCCTGCCCTCCGACCATTTTCATTGTGCAGAGCTGGCCGTGGGAGCCTTCTATCTGGCTCTGGCCGATGCTGAACGAAAACAAAAGGAAGACCGCGCCTAAGACCGGCGTCTCCTGTCCCAATGCTTCAATCACTGACAGTGCCACCTCCCTCATATCACTCATGCAGAAAGGGCCAAAACATAAGTTTCGGTCCTTTTGCATGATCCCTTTCATCCCTGCTGCACCCCGTTCACGCCGGTTTCAGACTGCACATCGTGCAAGCCACCACTACTTCATATTCACAAACTGGAAAGGCTGATCAAAGCCGGCATCATTGACCAAGGCAATGACGGCCTGCAAATCGTCGATTTTTTTGCCCGTAACCCTCACCTGATCATCCTGGATTGAGGCCTGAACCTTCAGTTTGGCTGCCTTGATGGCCTTGACCACTTTTTTGGCTGTTTCCTTATCGATACCTTCCTTCAGGGTAACATCCTGTTTGAGCTGTCCCATGGATGTCCCTTCAGGCTCGCCAAAATCCATAATCCGTGAATCAATTTTTCGCCTGGTGAAGTGGACACAAAGCATTTCACGCAGGGCCTTGATCTTCATCGTATCCCCCGTAAGAATATGAATCCGTTTATCCTTGCGGTTAAATGTCACCTCCGTGGTCACCCCCCTAAAATCATACCGGGAATCAGCTTCCTTTTTCACGTTATTGATGGCGTTATCCACTTCCTGCATATCAACCTGACTGACAATATCAAACGATGGCATGGTCTGCCTCCTCTCTGTAGTTCTCATTACGTAGTATTGTAAAAATGGTACCTGCATGGCCGCATAACATATCAAACAGCGTATCACGTATATCCGTGACTCATCCAGACCGGGCTCGTCAAGTAGGGAAGGTAGCATAAGCAATGAGTCATCAAAACCAGGATATTACGTGGTATTCTTTTGTACGCGGAAGACTACATCCGACAGGACCACGGGGCATATCGATCGGAGCTCAGATTTATCCCGGCCGAACAATATTTAAATTTAACATATTTGACAATTACATTGCTCATCAAATACTGATATTGGCAAAAAAGTTTGGTTATCCCCGCGATATCTTTCTTTTATGAAAAAATAAAAAACAGCATTTGCATATAGTTACAGATAAATACAAATTTGTCAGAGCATAAATATGATACGGCATTAAATTTGCTTTATTCTTTACATGTCTACCAACACACTCAGCCTCGAAGTCAAGGCCCTCTGCGCCATCAGCCAGATCATCGACAAAGCCCTTGATCTCGAACAATCCCTGCAAAATGTTCTGAGTATCCTGTCCAGAACCATGTCCATGAAACGGGCCACCATCACCCTGTATGATCAGGATTCCGGCAACCTGACCATCAATACATCGTACGGACTGACTCCGGAAGAAAAAGAACGGGGGGTGTACCAACTGGATGAAGGGATCACCGGCATGATTTATCAGAGTGCTGCCCCCTATGTTGTGCCCGACATCACCCAGGAGCCCTTGTTTTTGGATCGAACCGAATCCAGAAAGATCGAAAAAGAAAAAATCGCCTTTGTCGGGGTGCCTATTCTTCTGCACGGTCAATCCCTTGGTGTGCTCAATGTGGATCGTCTCTTTGAAGGGCACATCATGCTGGACGAGGATGTGGATTTTCTGACCATTGTGGCCACACTCATTTCCCAATTTATCAGTCTGCATGAAAAGATCAAAACACGAGAAGCGGATCTGCGGAGGGAAAACACCTCACTCAAATACCAAATTTCCCGGGAGCAAAAGAAACTCTACATCGTCGGGAAAAGCCATTCCATGCTTGACGTGGAGCAGCAGATATCCAGGGTAGCACCCACCAAAGCCACGGTTCTTCTCCTGGGCGAATCAGGAACCGGAAAGACTTTGGTATCCCGGATCATCCATGAACTTTCCGAACGCAGAAACCATCCCTTCATCAAGGTCAATTGCGCCGCCATTCCCGACAATCTCCTGGAAGCCGAACTCTTTGGTTATGAAAAAGGGGCATTTACCGGTGCCTCATCCACAAAACCAGGCAAATTTGAAGAGGCCCACAGGGGAACCATCTTTCTGGATGAAATCGGAGAACTCCCCATGGGCGTACAGGCCAAACTGCTGCATGTGCTCCAAGAAAAAGAGCTGGTCCGCTTGGGCAGCAACCGCCTCATCCATATAGATGTACGTATTATCAGCGCCACCAACCGGGATATCACATCCCTGGTCGCCCGGGGAGCCTTCCGCGAAGACCTCTATTACCGGCTCAATGTCTTCCCCATACGGGTTCCCCCCCTGCGGGAACGCAAAGAGGACATTGCCCAGCTTATACGTCACTTCCAAAACAAAATGGAACAGGAATATAACAGGAGCTTCACTCTCACTCCGGATGCGCTGACCCTGCTCTCAGACTACAATTGGCCGGGCAATGTCCGCGAAATGGAAAACCTCATGGAACGGCTGGTTATCCTCACGGACTCAGACAAAGTAACCGCGCAGTTTATCGGTCCTTTTTTGGAGGGAGCGCCCGCAGGTCCCTTTTGTGCATTCCCCAATCCCGAGGCGACATCATCCGGAGGACGTCCCCTTTCTCTCAAGGAAACAGAAAAACAAGAAATCATCGCCGCACTGAAACGTAATGGGTGGATTCAGTACAAAGCAGCTTCAGAACTCCGTCTGACCCCC
>JAQVZR010000323.1 GCA_028708105.1 Desulfoplanes sp.
GCCACCGACCTGCGCCGGTCCCCTCTTGATTTTCTCTGCGTTTCCCAGGACCACATTGAACGGGTGGTCACCCTGCGCACATCAGGCACCTCGGGCTCTCCCAAACGGATTTTCTTTACCGCGGAAGATCTGGAACACACCGTGGATTTTTTCGCTCAGGGTATGCAAACCCTGGCCAAACCGAGTTGGCCGGTACTCATTCTCATGCCCGGTCCCAAACCCGCTTCCATCGGCGATCTTCTTTCCCAAGGACTGGCCAGATTTGGAGCCAGACCCATTCTTTGCCCACCGCAAAGCGCTCCGACTGAACTGATCAAAAAAATCCAGGCTCTCAAAATACAGACCATTGTTACGCCCCCTATGGTCCTGGATCGTCTCCTCAACCATACCGATCCCAAACAGTTGGCAGGAAATCAGGTCGAAACAGTTCTTGTGAGCAGTGACACACTTTCCGCTTCCCTACGCTCACGGATCGAAACAAGACTCGGATGCCGGGTCTTTGACCACTGGGGGATGACTGAAACCGGATACGGTGGTGGAGTGGAATGCACAGCCCATCAAGGGTATCACCTGCGCGAACTTGATCTGCTTATTGAAATTATTGATCCTCTAACCACCACCCCCCTTGTTGACGGATGTGCGGGAGAGATTGTGGTCACCACCCTGACCCGCACCGGCATGCCCCTGGTCCGTTACCGGACCGGAGACATCTCCAGGATTATTCCCGGCCCCTGCCCATGCGGCAGCCGCATCCGACGTCTGGATTCCATCACAGGCAGAAAGGATACCGCGCCCCCCAAAGCCTTACGCACGGAGTAATGCTTACAGAAAGCCAGCATGCTCACTTCCCGGAGTCCTACGTCATGGGGACATCCGGGGCCTGCTTTATTTGCAAAACACTTGCAGACACATCCCAAAACCACTAGCCTGAATTTCTATTTTTCATTGCACCTTCTGCTTTCCATGTTCCACGCAAGGAGATGTTTTCTGTGACTAAGATATCCACGACAACAACGTATATTCTTCTGGCCTTTTTTCTGTTTTGTTTCATCCTCGGAATCAATCTTGGCGAAGTGGACGCCGTCCTGGAAAAAGGTGTGGCCATCTGCCTGAGCTGCATAGGAATAGGGTAACGCTATGCTGCGCAAAGTCGTTCAGATCATGGCCACATTTATCACCAATGCCTATTGGCTCTTTCCCTTCGGATCTTTTGGTATCTATACGGGAAAGCTCAAATCGGTTTGTGTGCCCGGCCTTAACTGCTGGTCCTGTCCTGCCGCAGTGGGAGGATGTCCCATCGGTGCGATCCAAAATTTCATGGTCTCCATCCGGCTGAGCCTGGGAAGCGGTCAGTATCAATTCGGATTGTATGTGCTAGGATTTTTGGGCATGCTGGGCACTCTGGCCGGCCGGATGGTCTGCGGGTGGCTGTGCCCCTTTGGATTTTTCCAGGATCTGATGCACAAACTCCCCACACGTAAATTCGGCATCTGGAATCCTCTCACCTATATCAAATACGTAATCCTGATCCTGTTCGTATTCCTGCTCCCCCTCTTGGTTGTGGATAATTTCGGATTTGGAACCACCTGGTTCTGCAAATATATCTGCCCGGCCGGGACCCTTGAAGCGGGCATTCCGCTCATGATTTTGCGACCAGACCTGAGGGAACTCATCGGAGGATTGTTCCTCAATAAAATGACCATCCTGATTCTGTTGCTCATCTGGATGGCCTTTACCAGCCGCCCCTTCTGCCGGACCATGTGTCCCCTGGGAGCCATCTATTCTCTGTTTAATTCAGTGAGTGTCTTTCGCATGCACTGGAATGCAGCCAAATGCACCCATTGCGGGATCTGTGAAGACATCTGTCCCATGGGAGTCAAATTTTATGAATCATCCAATCATAGAGAATGCATCCGCTGCCTGAAATGTTATCAGGCCTGTCATTTTGATGCCATTTCTTTTGAGATCAAAGGACTGGAGCAGCCCGAACTGGTCATCAACAAAAAAGACGTTATGGATAGATTCATACATCATAATAGTAGGTTATAAAACGAACACGCCGATCAATCGTATTCCGGCCAGCATCTGGATGCTCGGTCTGGTGAGCATGTTCATGGATACTTCGTCAGAGATGATCCACAGCTTGCTCCCTCTGTTCCTGGTCGGCACGTTGGGCGCGAGTGCCCTCATGGTCGGCCTGAGCGAGGGTCGGGCCGAATCCACAGCCCTCATCGTAAAAATCTTTTCCGGAGCACTCAGCGACTACCTGGGCAAGCGCAAGGCGCTGACCGTTTTCGGGTATGCATTGGGCGTATTGTCCAAGCCTTTGTTTGCCATCGCTCCCACCGCAGGCATTGTCCTTTCGGCACGCTTGCTGGACCGGGTCGGAAAAGGAGTGCGAGGAGCCCCACGAGATGCATTGGTGGCGGACATCGCACCAGTAAAGATGCGTGGCGCAGCATTCGGCCTGCGCCAATCTCTTGACACATTAGGTGCGCTCCTTGGCCCTCTCTTGGCAGTCGGCCTGATGCTGCTCTGGGCCAATGACTTCCGGGCCGTATTTTGGGTCGCCGTCATCCCAGGGGTGCTCGCTGTCTCTCTGCTGCTGTTCGGCGTACATGAACCGGAGCAGCACATCGGCAGAAAACATACCCATCCAATCCGGCGCAAAAACCTCAAGCGTCTAAGTGGTGCATACTGGTGGGTAGTCGGCATCGGCGCGGTGTTCACGTTGGCGCGATTCAGTGAAGCGTTTTTGGTGCTCCGCGCCCAACAGGGAGGCATCCCCGTCGCCTACGTTCCCCTAGTGATGGTGGGCATGAACCTGATCTATTCGGGATCAGCCTATCCCTTTGGCAGGCTGTCGGATCGAATGAACCACTGCATGCTATTGTCTCTGGGGGTGCTGGTGCTGATCGCAGCCGATCTGGTTTTGGCCGCAAACGACCATTGGCTCACCATTGCTGTCGGCGTTTCCTTGTGGGGCCTTCATATGGGAATTACCCAGGGATTGCTCGCCACGATGGTCGCCGATACAGCCCCTGTAGACCTGCGCGGCACAGCCTATGGCTTTTTTAATCTGCTCAGCGGCATCGCCATGTTGATTGCCAGCGCCACAGCCGGGCTGCTGTGGGACAGCTTCGGCGCGTCTTTCACCTTCTATGCCGGTGGGATCTTCGC
>JAQVZR010000324.1 GCA_028708105.1 Desulfoplanes sp.
AGGGGCGCCACTACGGGGATGGTGATCAATCTGTGTGTAGTGCCAATCCGGGGGATGTTGTTAGAAATGGGCGGGGCAGGCAACATTATCTCTTATTGTCTGGGCACCCATCCCCGTCGTAGGGGCGCGGGGCGCAGTGCCCGGCATAGGCACGATCCAACGCATAGAGCATTGTAATCATGATTGTGCGCAACCGCCGATTTTGCAGAACCGCCCATTGCAACGGATGCGTCGTTCGTCCGCGCAATGGGCATGCGATGTATGATGTCCATAGGGGGTGTTGGGCGAAAAACCCACCATCCATGATGGCTTAGAGTAACGCTTCCTTAATGGCGTCGATACCCTTTTCGTTCACGAAACGGGAAACACGCTGTTTTTTCTTTCCGTTTTCGTTATAAAAGGTCAGAAAACGATCAATAAGATCCAGTGCTTCTTCGGTCGACAGATCTGTGGCCAGGACGTCTGCAATGCGGGCGCGGCTGGCCGAGTTGCCTCCCACGACCAATGTCCAGCCGTTGCGGGTTCCAATGAGCCCGATGTCGCGAACATAGCTTTCCGCGCAGCAGGTAGGACAGCCGGAGACACCCATCTTGATTTTGGCTAGCACGGGAATGGATGCGCAGCGTTTTTCAATGGCGGTTGCCATGGCCAATGAGTTCTGCACCCCCAGATTGCACCACCGGTTGCCAAGACAGGCCTGAACATAGTGGCCGGCAATGGGAAAGGGTAGCTCTGCACATACCTGAGGTACGTCCTCTTCTTTGAGACCGATAAGTGCCAGGCGTTGGCCCGTAGTAATTTTTATTTGAGGAATGTTATATTTTCGGGCTACTCTGGCTACCGTTTCCAAATCATCCGGAGTTACCATCCCTGAAGTTGGCGTAGTGCGTATAGCGTAGGTTTCCTTGTCGCGTTGCTGGATACAGCCTGATGGAAGAGTGGTCATTTTTTCTCCTTGATTGTTGGTATTCGGTATCGCGTGTAACAATATGAGGGCATATTATGTAAGATGCCGTTGAAGCATGTTCTTTATCCGTTGGCGGGTCGCGTACTCTACCCTTGACCAGGTGACAAGGGATGCCTTTTCAGGGAAAAATCCGTTAGTATGCATAGCAGAACCAGCCTGGTTTGAGCATCATCGTTACGTAACGTCCCTTGTACACAATGAAGAGCATTTTTTATATCTTATTTCTGAACGGAAAACCCGTGTTTTCCAGCAAAGAGTATATAAAGGAATCTATCTTATGACATTCACATCCCTCGGAATCATTCCGGAACTGGAACAGGCCCTGGCCCATGAAAATATCACCGAACCGACCCCTATCCAGGAAAAAGCCATCCCTGTTTTTTTGGAAGGAAAAGATATGTACATCAGTTCGGAAACCGGCACAGGCAAGACCCTGGCCTATCTGCTTCCCCTGTTCCAGATGATTGATAGTTCCCAAAAGACAGTGCAGGCCATGATCATTGCTCCGACGCATGAGCTGGCCATGCAGATTCTGCGACAGGCCGAAGACCTGGCCAAACATTCAGGATCAAAGGTCCGTATCCAGGCCCTTATCGGCAATGTTGCCGTCAAACGGCAGCTGGAAGGACTGAAGAAAAAACCACATATCGTTGTGGGATCAGTCGGGCGGATGCTGCATCTGATCAGTCTGAAAAAACTCAAACCCCTCACCGTGAGCAAGGTGATTGTGGATGAAGTGGACCGGCTGCTCTACGGGGACAGTGTGGCTGATGTGCGCAAACTCATTGGTGCGACCTCGCGGGAACATCAGCTTGTTTTTGCCTCGGCCACGGCCCAGAACGAAAGTTCCCGGGAGGCTGAAGACCTAGCTCCAGAGATGGTCAATGTGCATGTGGGCAGTAACCGGGTCAATCCCAATATTGAGCATCTGTACCTGGTATGCGAGGAACGTGACAAACCTGATGTCCTGCGCAAACTGATCCATGCCTTGAATCCTACCCGGGCCATCGCCTTTGTGCACCGCAATATGACCGCTGAGGCTATCGCTGAGAAACTGGTTTTTCATAAGCTGGCCGTGGGCGATATCCATGGAGCCCATGACAAGCTGAGCCGGAAAAAGGCCATGGATGATCTGCGTGACGGAAAGGTTCAGGTGCTTATTGCTTCGGACGTGGCAGCCCGGGGTCTGGATTTCAAAGAGGTGACCCATATTTTTAATGTGGATATCCCTTCAAACAGCAAGGATTATCTGCACAGGGTGGGACGCACGGGGCGTGCCGGAGCGTCCGGCATGGCCGTATCCCTGGTGACGCCACAGGAAACCAGACTGATGAAACGATTCCAGCACGATCTGGATATTGTCATCCGGCCGGTCCGTTTGAGCAAAGGGGCTGTGATTGAAGAGGAAGATCGGTAAGCAGGAAGAGATGCCTTGTTCACCCATTAATACGTACGTTTCGGTGGAAGAATATTTTCTGCCCTGTAGAATCTCCGTTGTCTCGGGCACATAATAACTCTCCGCCCGAGTTCAGGAAGGGGCCGGGAGGGTTTTACACCGCCCCTTGCCCCGGCCTGAACAGGGTGGGACTCATGTGTGCCCTCAGCGAAGATAGTAAACCAAACCACGTTTGGAGGGGTTGAGTTTTTTTCACAGCAAAGAACGCTAAGGAACGCGAAGAAAAGCAATAAAACAAAGCTCAATCTATCCCAGATTCTTCCCCCTTCGCGTTCCTTCGTGCCCTTCGCGGTGAAAAAAGAATTGAACTGTTATAACCTGTTCGAAAACTATGGTTCTGAAACTGGGTTTGGTTTAGTATATGCGCGAAATTTATTACCAGTTTGTCTTCCACCATCCTTTCTCCAGATGGATTCTCTGATGAAAATGCTCACATAATGTGAGCATTTCAGCCTGTTCGTGTTCACTCAGTCTGCCTTTTCCCAGGCTTTCCCCCATATATCCATTGGCAATAACACTGTGTGCAATGCACCAAAGTGGTTCCAGGCCACTGCATGCACCTGTTTGCAGATACATGCTGAGATCATTGATGACCAGCAGATCAAAGGGGGGATGGGTGACGATCCTTTTTATCCACGCGTCGATTTTTTCCCTGTTCTGCTCGGCCAGTTCCACGGTGTGGGAGGGTGACGTTCCCATAAGGCGCGGGGGAACGAGGCCTGATTTTAAGACCAATGCCTTGTGCATGGAC
>JAQVZR010000020.1 GCA_028708105.1 Desulfoplanes sp.
TGGCTCACGATGACGTCGAAGGAGAGAGTCCGGGCAAAGCGAACAAGGGGTGAACACTGGTAGTATTTGAACCCAGGCATTTTGAGCAGGGTGATTCTTGTGACAGAAACACCGTCAATGGAAAATGATTGGATCGCAGTGTTCGGTAAGCAACCCAACCTGCAACGTTGTACCACCGGGACGATAACCGTCACGTCCACTCCGGATGCTTGCCATTCTCTGACAAAATCATGCAGGGCCGGATTGATTTCCAAAGGGGATTGTCCCTCATATTCGGGGTAGAATTCACTTATGAAAAGGATGCGCATGGGGGACCAAGAAGCTAATGAAGAGTTCTTTTTATATGCTGTGTTGTAGTTTTCGAACGAGATTTTTCATGACACAGTCTCTGCTTACCGTGAGGAATGCAACGAAGTGCCAAGAGAGGTGGACAGAGGCGTTGTCGTTCTAGATTGCATGGGCATCTTTGATGTATGAAGCAGATCATAGGAGAATGCACAGATACGTCGAGCTCTCTTTTCCCAGTCATACATGGAGTTCAGCGCGAGGGCCTTTGTGTGCATGCTGTTCCTTTTTTGGGGATCTTCTCCCAGACAGTGCAGGGTAGCTGCAAGATCCTCAGACTGGGAACTGGAAGATATCATGACATTGGGGAGTTCTGCTGCGGCACTTTGAACTGCTGGAACCGGCGTAGCTACTACGGGCAGTCCCATGCCCAGTGCTTCATAGAGTTTGATGGGGGAAAGAAATTCAACGTCTGAAATGAATGGAATGGTGATCATATGACATCCTTTGAGGTGCTGCTGGACATTGCATGGAGGCACCTGACCTGCAAACTCAACACGATTCGCATGGGCGAATTCTTTGTGAACCCTTCGTTCCAGAGCCATACGTTCGTGCACCGGATTGCCTCCGATGATTCGCAGATGATAGTTGTCCGGAAGTATTTTCAGAGCGTCCAGAAGCAGAGAAACCCCTTTGGCAGGATGGAGACTGCCAAAGTATCCTATGCGAATTATTGCAGTGTTTTTCTCAGGAGCAAGGGGATGAAATATGCGTTTGTTGAAGCCGGGAACGGCAACCAGCGAAGGGATTGAAGGGGCATAGAGTACTTCGACCTTCTTTTTGAGATAGGTGCCTGTGTAGACGATGCCGTCGATGTTCGAAAGAATCTTCTGTTCCTGTTTTTTGCAGGTACGTGCGTCTTTTTTACCCTGTGCCCGGTGTTCGAGGAAAAGCGAATCGTGCATTTCATAGACGATCTTTTGTCGTCGCTGAAAGAGTTTTCGCAAAGTGAGCAGGAAGAGGGTTTCACTGACGTCCCGGGAAAAAAAGAGGGCATCGGGGTTTGTCATCCATTCCTTGAGCAGAGCGGCCCGGAACAGCAATCCATACAGTCCCTTGTTGCGTCCAGAAAGAAAGGTGATTTCGGGGCGGTAACGTGTATCCAATTGATATTCTTTTTCAATTGAAGACAGCAATGATGTGGCTATGGGAGGGTTGACCCCGGGAAATAGTTTTACCCGGAGTCCTGCATGCTGAAATCCCCAGGCCATATTGAGAGTCTGGATGATATGTGCGGCCGGTGAAGGAAGACGAAATTTTTTGGCGAATATGAGTGTCTGGGGCGGGGTCATGGGTGGTTCCAGGTTGCATTGAAGAAAGGGGAACCGGAATAGATGATTATCCCGGTTGGGTAAGACGGAAGTATATGCGAAAGATTTACATATTTGATGTGGATGTGTGGGAGGAGTGTAAATATGGTGTAAAGTTTTATGGGAAATACGAAATAACGGGGGGAATCTTTCACTGGAAAAAAGATGACGAAGGTACATTCTTTATGGGCATCAGAATTGATACGCAAGCACGATTCCAATGCCCGAAAGGGAGGTTAGGGGTGTTGTAAGGATGTTCGGAGGGCTTCCTTGAATGCGGGAAATACTTCTTCCGGATAGAGTTCCTGAAGACATGGTTGGTTGCCGCGGGCACATGTTTCCTGCTTGCAGGGCTGACAGGGTAAATTTTTGATGACATGGGTGTGTTCCGGGCTGTCAAAGGTCCAGCCGGTACCGGCTGCGCCGATGACCGTAAGGGAGGGAGTGTTCAGGGCAACGGCAAAGTGACGGGGAGAGGAGCAGTTGCCGAAATGCAGGTCGGCTTTTTCGATGACGGCAGCCATCTGCCGTAAGGAAAGCATGGTTTTGGGCAGAATGCAGTTGGTGGGGCATTGGGCTGTTGCCATCACTTCCTCAACGCATGCCCGTTCTCCGGGGCCATAGAAAAGAACAAACTTAATCCGTTTGTTTTCTCTGACCGCCAGATTGATAAGCTTGCCATAATGCCGTGCAGGCCACCGTCGGGTGGCACTGTGATGGGTGGGAGCAACCGTGACAAGGATGTCGTTGGCCGTCACACCGTGGGTTGTGAGCAACGCACGTGCCTCTGCTTGTTCCTTGGTTGTGAGAAAAATATGAGGCCGTTCACCGTTCCATACAATGCCGAAGGGTTCGAGCATCTTCGCCTTGCGTGGGATGGGATGCCCGTTTTTGAGCTTGGTCCAATGGGTGTACAGCCAGCGGTTGTACCAAGGGGGCGAGGAGGTAAAGCGAACCGCTGCCCGGCTGAAGAGGACCACGAAGCGGCATCGGGGAAGCTGCTGAAAATCTATCACCAGATCGTAGTTGTTCCGCGCGATTTTCCAGTAGAAGGCCAGTTCTTTGGCAAAATTGGCCAGTTTGTTCTTGTCCAGAATTTTGATATCGGAAATATACGGGTTGTTTGCCAGTACCGGAGCACATTTTTTTTCCGTAAAAAAATCGATGGACGCATAGGGAAAACGTTTTTTTAACAATTCCGGGATATGCGTGGTCAACACGACATCACCGATCTGTCTGAGCTGGCAGATGAGGATGCGTTTGGGTTGTATCTGAGAGATGTCTTTGGTCATGATGATCCGGGGATGATCCGTCAGGGATTTGTTTGTTGCTTTAACATGGCTGCAATACGATCAACATAGGGTTCAATCCCCGATGGAATATCGGTCGGGAACGTAAACGCTGTAGAAGTATCACCCTCCAGTACTTTTTGTATGGTTAGTGCTATCTTCTTGGGATTTTCTCCTGCATCGATGACCTGCCTGGGAGGCAAAAAATAACTGCTCCCGTTGGTTCTGGTTGAAATGACGGGCAGTCCCGAGGCGAGAGCCTCAAGGACTGCATTGGAACAGGCATCGTAAAAGCTCAAGAGGATGAATAGATCGCTTGCTTGATACAGACTAGTCATTTCGTCAACTTTGCCCAGGAAGCGAACCCGATCTGAAACGCCAAGTTTCGAGGCAAGTGTTTGATATTTTTTGGGGCGGCGTCCACCGGCCACAAGGAGAATCGTGGTATCCGGCAGGAAAAGCAATGTCTGGATAAGCTGCAATATACCCTTAAGGACAAAATTGGTGCCTGCCGTGGAGATGACCGTAGCGTGTGACGGGATGTTTAAGGCTGTGCGGGCACGTTTTTTTTGGGGTGCATTGCAGGGGGCAAACCTGGTCAGATCCGGCTTGTTGTAGATAATATCAATGCGTTTGGCGTCCAGAATAGGAAATGCCTCCAATGTCCAGTTCCGGACCTGATGGGAATTGGCAATGAGCTGTCTGGAATGGTGTATCTGAAGCCGTTCGATGGCCCGGACCAGCATGTTGGCCGGGGACAGCCTGCGGCGGATCATTTTCCAGGTTTGTGCGTATCCGTCGGATGGGTAGGCCTGGATGGAATGTTTCCAGAATATGCGTGTTGGTCCGCCGCTGAGGCGCAGGATATCCTGGCAAATGGTGTTTCCAAGGCCGATAGTCAGATCGTATCGCCCTTTACGCCGGGCTATTTCGGCTCCCATGGCAAACCAGAAAATTTTGAAAAATTTCCCAAGCTGCGGACGGCCAACGCAGATCACCTTTACCCCTGCGGGAGGATCGGTTTCCTGCCGGGCACAGATGAAATCCACATTGTAGTATGGAGTCAGCGCTTTGGCCAGTCGCCATGCAAAGCCCTCAACCCCGCCGTAATGGCTCAACCTGGGGAGCATAATGGCGACCCTATGCTTGTTCATGAGAAGTGCTCTCCTGCGTCTTGTTGCATAGATTTGGCATGCCTTGTCTCAACGGGATTCCGGGTGAAAATGGAGAGAGGGTGATGGGCCTGTGTTTTTTCTCATAAATAAGACAGAAAATCGGCAACAACCCTCACCCCTGGGGCAAGAACCACTGCCGATTCCCGGACACAACTGTTTTTCTGCCGCACCCCGACCTAAATCGCAATATCCAGCCGTAATCCTAAAATCTAAAACATAAAACCTAAAATCGTCCTTAAACCGCCCCTACATCACCATCCGCACCTTCCCCCCTGGGGACAGCTTCCTTTCCAGCCTTGTGGCCACCCGGCTCATGGAATAACAGCAGATAAAGTACAAAGCCGCTACTGCCGTATAGATCTCAAAAGGATAGATCATAAGTCTATTATTCAGTCCCTGGGAGACAAAGGTCAGTTCCAGCACACCGATGATATAAGCCAAAGAGGTATCTTTGAAGATGGCGATGAACTGGCCCACGATGGCCGGGATCATCTGTTTGAGGGCCTGGGGAAGGACGATGTGGATCATGGTTGAAAAGTAGCTCAGGCCTGTGCCGTAAGCTGCTTCAATCTGGCCCCTTGGGATATTCTGGATGCCGCCGCGCACAATCTCGCCCAGATAGGCTCCGGTGAAGATGGTCAGGGCGATGGTGGCGGACCAGAAGACGTCCAGGTAGGATTTGATAAAGATGGGGATGAAGAAATAGACCCAGAAAATGACCAGAATCAGCGGATTGCCACGGATGATTTCGATGTACAGGGTGCAGGGAATCCGGAAAATGACATTTTTAGAGACCCGGCCCAGACCGACGACAAGGCCGATAAAAAAACTGATGGAAATGGAAATAACGGCCATGGCGATGGAGGCGGAGAGACCGCCTATGCCCCACAGAACGTCATTTTTGTCACTGCTTGGAAATTTCCAGATAAGCAGGGAACGCATATTGTCCCAGATGATGGACCATTTGAAATGGAACAGGGCCATGGCAAGCTCATATATGATGAACGCCAGTATCAGGATAAACGACCATTTGCCGATGAGGATCATGGCCCGGATCATGAATCTGGTGGTCTTTTTCCAGAGCAGCATAGGGTGGGAGTAGGTCAGTTCGTTGCGCGGCCGGCCCATGAATCCGACGGAACTGGCAAGACCTTTCCAGATCATTTCAAAGGGCCAGAACAGGATGTCTGCCAGAATGATGCCGATCCCTCTTTTAGGGGCGTGTCCGTCATTGATCCTGAGCTTCATGTTTATCAGGTTCAGGATGCCTGAGATGCCCAGGGAAAGTCCTAGATACAGGACGCTGGCTGCGGTGGTGGCCTCAAATCCTCTGAAGGTCAGGGATTCCACCTGCTGGGATTGCCAGCAGAGTTCGGCAACGCCCACAACCATGGCCAGGGAGGAGTTCTTCATGTTGTTTAAGAATTCACTGCCCAGGGGAGGGATGATGGCCCGAAAGGCCAGGGGCAGGATGATGGTGCGCAAAGCCTGAAAATAGGTCAGTCCGGAAGAATAAGCCGCTTCGAGAAGCCCTTTGGGGATGGACTGCATGCCTGCGCGGATAACTTCGGCCATGAATGCTCCGGTATAGACGGACAGGCCTATGGTGGCGCTCCAGAACTCGTAATTGTGATCAAAAATAAATTCTCGTCCGGCCTCGGGAAGAGCCATGGGCAGGGCGAAATACCAGAAGAAAAGTTGGACCAGCAGGGGGGTGTTGCGAAAAAATTCTACATAGACAGAGGAAAAGAGGTTGAACGGCTTGAATGCGGAGAGTCTGCCGAGTCCAAAAAGAGTACCTAGAAAAAGGGCAATGCCCGAACTGATCAGGGTGATTTTGAGGGTGACCTGCAATCCTTTGAACAGTTCCAAACCAAAGATCATGCCGTAGGTGTCATTTTGGGTGTATAGCACGTCCCAATGGAAATCATATCCAAATTGAAAGACGAATCCCCAATAATAGACAAAACTTGCAAGCAGAGCAAAGAGAAGCAGGTATTGGACCCAGGTTTTTTCAAGCCAGTAGCGAAACATAATCCGTCATGGGGTTAAAAAGTAGAAAAAGTTTGCAGTTCACAGTGCGCAGGGCGCAGATAAAAAAGTGGGCAGTAGGCAGTGTGCAGTAGACAGTTAAAAGGGGCTCGGCATCCGGGATACCTGCGTTGGTGAGCACGTTTTGTTTTGTAGCCTGTGCCCTGCGTACTGCCTGCTGTGCACTATCTATTACGCATGAAACGGGGTGCCTGTCGTTTACGGACAGACCCCCCGCGTGTACTAATCAATAGTTGCCCTAGGGCCACATTTCAATTTTTGAGGTCATGGGGAAGGAGTACGGGGTATCAGGACCGTACCACTTGTTGTAGATGGTCATGTAGGTACCGTCTTTCCACATGTCCTGGATGGTGAAGTTGAGGGTGTCGCGCCATTTGGAATCATTTTCGGGAAGACCAATGCCGTAAGGTTCGTCACTGAAGAAGTCACCCACCAGTTCGTACTTGCCGGGTTCTTTGGCTGCGTAACCGAGAAGAATGGTGGAGTCTGTGGTGAAACCAGCTACACTGCCCATCTGCAGAGCTGCAAAGGCAGATGCGTAGTCAGGAAAGGACTTTACATGGGCATTGGCGTTGGTGTCACCCATGTCCTTGAGAAGCTTTCTGACATTGATTTCAGACGTTGTGCCCTGGGTGGTAGCGATTTTTTGGCCGATCATGTCCTTGATGGACTTGAATTTACCTTTTTTGGCCAGAATCTTTTGGCCGTCAAAAAAATAGGTGATGGAAAAGTCGATGGATTTGTCACGTTCACGTTTGTGGGTCATGTTGGCAATGGACATGTCGATCCGGCCCTGCTGCAGAAACGAGATCCGTGTCTTGTCGGTAACCTTGACCCGATCCAGTTTGCAATCCAGACGTTTGGCGATTTCTGTAGCAATGTCGACGTCAAACCCGACCCATTTGTTATCGGCGTCGAAATAGGCGCCTGGGATTGAGTTGGTCATGATACCGGCATGGATAACCTTATCCTGCATGACTTTGTCATAGGTGGGACCTGCAAAGGCCATCTGTGAACACAGGCACAGGGCTGCAACGAGTGAAAGAATTTTCCAGCTACGCATTTTGCATCTCCTTCTGGTTAAATTGAAACAGGTTGGTATAATTCCTGATGGAAGTGGTGACTTCCCTATCAGCATTGGTGGCGGCGCAACACAGTTCCCAAGGGCAATTGACAGTTCTGTATGCCAGTTGATGTGCTGTTGACATATTTGTCGTCAGGGTGCGTACGCAGCAACGCACATTGTCGTTCCAGAGCCCGACATCCGGGGGTGAACAGGAATCGTTTCTGGGCGGACAACATCCGGATAAGACCAAAGCAAATTGTATTCCAGCCGTGAATCAATGGGACAAAATTTTATTCAGGAAATCCTGGGCCCGGTCACTTTCGGGGTGGGAAAAGAATCCTTCAGGAGTGTTTTGCTCAATGAGCACGCCGTCATCCATGAACACCACCTGATCCGCCACTTCGCGAGCAAAGCCCATTTCGTGGGTCACACAGACCATGGTCATGCCCCCTTTGGCCAGAGCCTTCATGACATCGAGAACTTCGTTGATCATTTCCGGGTCCAGGGCTGAGGTGGGTTCGTCAAAAAGCATTATTTTGGGCTGCATGGCCAGTCCCCGGGCAATGGCGACACGCTGTTGCTGCCCGCCTGAGAGTTGTCCTGGGTAGCTGTCGGCCTTGTCCGGGATGTTCACCTGCTTAAGCAGATCCATGGCCAGCGAGGTTGCCTCCTGGCGGGGCATTTTTCGGACCATGGTGGGGGCCAGAATAATATTTTCCAGCACCGTCATATGTGGATAGAGATTGAATTGCTGGAATACAAATCCAATTTCAGCCCGGAGGAGGGTTAAATTGAGGTCCTCGGCATACAGATCAGCTCCGTCGACGATCATTGTGCCTTTCTGGATGGGTTCCAGTCGGTTGATGCAACGGATCAGCGTACTTTTGCCGGAACCGCTGGGGCCGCAAATGACAAAGACCTCGCCTTTTTTGACATGCAGGTTGATGTCCTTGAGGGCGTGGTGCTCACCGTACCATTTATGAATATGATTTATTTGGATCAAAATGAGGTGTGGTTAGTGTGTGGTTGAGACCGTGATGGAGGCTTATAGCAAAACACCGCGCCGGGGGCAAGAGAGAGCTGGCAGCTGAAATATTGCAAATAATATGCTTTACGGCTAATGACATCACCTATGTCAGCCATGAGCGCCCTTTTTGTTTCCCTCCCCGAGCATGGGGTCGGGGCGAAGTCAGGTGGGCAGCAAAATTATCGGTTCACATCCGGCCCGCACGTAGAGGCAAGATACGCTTCGGTCCTGGCTTTGTCTTGCGCCTGGTACTCGAGTCTTTTTGAGCACGCAGGGGATGCTGAGGAAAACTTGATTTCTTTGTGAGATATTTTGGGAAGATACATTGATCTGCCCTAACGGAACGTGATGTGATGGTCATATTGGGATAACGGCGTGTGCTATCAAGATAGAAGGGCATGACGTTAGTAATTCACCCGTGAGTACATTTGGACGCGGGGACATAGCAGTATATTCGAGGGAAACATGCATACATTATCAACGCAGGTGGCCGGGTATATAGAACATTCTTCATGGATCAGGCGGATGTTCGAGGCAGGTATGGTCCTCAAAAAAAAATATGGCCAAGAGAATGTGTACGATTTCAGCCTGGGTAATCCGGATCTGGCTCCGCCGGCCATTGTCGGCCAGGCCTTGCATCAGATTGCCGATACGGCTACGAACGCGTTTGCCTTTGGGTACATGCCCAATGCCGGATATCTTGATACCCGGAAGGTCCTGGCTGCATATCTGGCAAAGGAACAGGAAACGCCGGCGCTTGGCCCCGAACATCTGGTGCTTACGTGCGGAGCTGCCGGAGGGCTGAACGGATTGTTCAGGGCTGTTCTTGACCCCGGTGATGAGGTTGTCTGCCCGGCGCCATATTTTGTTGAGTATGGTTTTTATGTGGAAAATCACGGTGGGAAACTGTGTCCGGTTCCGTCTCATCCCGGAAGCTATGAGCTGGATCTTGCGGGCATTGCCGCGGCCTTGACGGCAAAGACCAGAGTGGTGCTTATCAATTCTCCTAATAATCCCACGGGACAGGTCTATTCCGGGCAGGAATTGGAACAGCTGGGACAGCTTCTGGAACGCCATAGCAAAAAGACCGGCCGGCCGGTCTATCTGGTTTCGGACGAGCCCTACCGGTTTTTGGTCTACGACGGGGTTCAGGTTCCTCCCGTGCTGCCGCTGTACGCTCACAGTGTGGTGATCGGTTCTTTTTCCAAGAGTCTGTCCCTGGCCGGCGAGCGGGTGGGCTATGTGGCCGTGAATCCGGCTATGCCCGATTGTGCCACGCTGCTGGGCGGTCTGGTCCTGACCAACAGAATCCTTGGATTTGTGAACGCCCCGGCCATTGGTCAACGTCTCCTTGGTGCCGCGCTGGGGCATGGGGTTGATCTGTCGGTCTACGAACGTCGACGTGCGGCCATGGCTGCCGTTCTGGACGCTGCAGAAATTTCGTATGTCATGCCCAAGGGCGCTTTTTATTTTTTTCCTCAGGTTCCGGGCACCAGCACGGATGACACGGCTTTTGTCAAAGCCTTGATGGACCAGCAGGTTTTGGCCGTCCCTGGATCGGGATTCGGATGTCCCGGCGGTTTCAGGTTGGCTTTGTGCGTACCCGAAGATGTGATTCTCCGGTCGGGGGATGCATTTAAACGGGCCGTGTCCGCCTTTCTTGCTTGATTTGCTCCGCACCCGGGCACCCTCTTCAACGCAAGGATGATTTTGTGCCGTGATGCCGGGGTGCAGAGTAAAAATGAGGGGGCAGGGATGAGACTTTTTTCTACCGGGTGCTCTATCTCTTTCTTAAAGGATCGTTTTTTCGGGCTGATAGGGGCATTTTTGCGATGTGTTATGCGGGATTGGCTCTCCTTGACTTGCGGGCTCTTCTCATTTATCAAAATCAACTTCTTTTTTTGCAGTCAAGGATACTACAGGAATGTTCGATAGTTTAAGTGACAGACTCAATGCCGCATTCAAACGATTCAAGGGTCACGGGCGTTTGGATGCGAAGAATATTCAGGACGGCCTGCGGGAAGTCCGGCTTGCTTTGCTGGAAGCTGATGTCCATTTTACGGTCGTCAAGGACTTTATAGAACGCATCAAGGACCGGGCGCAGGGACAGGAGGTTTTAGAGAGCCTGACTCCCGGCCAGCAGGTGGTCAAGATCGTCCATGAAGAGATGATTGAACTCCTGGGTGGTGAAACCCAGGGGCTTAATTTGGACGCCAAGCCGCCTGTGGTCATCATGATGGTTGGTCTTCAGGGTTCCGGTAAAACGACGACTGCGGCCAAGCTTGCCCTGTATTTGCGTCGTCAAAAACGTACTCCCTTTATGGTCCCTGCCGATGTCTACCGGCCTGCAGCTATTGAACAGCTGCATAAGCTGGCAAGTGAAATCGGCGTGCCTGCGTTCCAGTCTACAACGGATATGAACCCCGTTGAGATTTGTATTCAGGCCATTGAAGAAGCCAAAAAACAGGCCTGTGATGTTGTTTTGCTTGACACCGCCGGGCGGTTGCATATTGACGAGCCGCTGATGCAGGAACTTGCCAGTATCAAGGAAGCATGCCATCCACAGGATATTCTGTTCGTGGCTGATTCCATGACTGGCCAGGACGCTGTGAATGTGGCCGAAAAATTTAATGAACTTCTGGATATCACCGGGGTCGTACTGACCAAGATGGACGGTGACGCCCGGGGCGGTGCCGCTCTATCCATCAAATCTGTTACCGGCAAGCCGATCAAATTCGTGGGTATGGGTGAAAAGCTCAATGAGCTGGAAGCGTTTCATCCGGACCGGGTGGCTTCCAGAATCCTGGGAATGGGGGATGTACTGACCCTCATTGAAAGGGCCCAGGAAGCCATTGATGACAAAGAGGCCCTGGAACTAGAGAAGAAATTCAAACGATCCGAATTCACCCTGGAAGATTTCCGCAGCCAGATGAAGAAGATCCGCAAACTGGGTTCCCTGGAAGGGATCATGAAACTGATCCCCGGTATGGGTTCGATGCGCAAGCAACTCAAAGATGTTAAAATGCCGGAAAATGAGTTGACCAAGATTGATGCCATGATCAGCTCTATGACCTTTGCAGAGCGCAATGATCACAAGCTCATCAGCACGAACCGGAAAAAACGTATCGCCCTGGGAAGCGGGACCACTGTAGCTGACGTGACCGGTCTGCTCAAAAATTTTGAGCAGATGCAGAAGATGATGAAGAAAATGATGGGCAAGCAGAAACAGGGGAAAGCAATCCCCGGGATGCCCATAGGTTCAAGCGCGCTGATGAAAGAAAAACGTCTCAAGCGTAAGAAACTCAAGCAGATGAAACGGAAGAATAAAAAATAATTTTATCGTTTTTTAACCCCAGTTATGAGAGGACATGTTACATGGCAGTAAAAATTCGTTTGACCCGTATGGGCTCCAAGAAAAAACCGTTTTACAGAATTGTCGCCCTTGACAGCAAGACCCGTAGAGACGGTCGCCCCTTGGAATTTTTGGGCTTTTACAACCCCATGACCGAGCCCGTCGATGTCAGGCTTGACGCTGAACGTATTAAATACTGGATGGGCCAGGGTGCTCAGCCGTCCGAAACCGTCAAGTCCCTGATGCAGAAAAACGGCCTGTAAGACCCAGGATCTCAGTGTTTCTGTCGGTCATGGCCCATGCCAAAAGAGCGGAAAAAATGACAATGGTCTTGCCCTTTTCCTTTATGTAGGGGTAGACGTAGACACAGACATTATCCTGTCCTGTGATAATAACGGATGGGATAAAAGACATGTGCTGCGTACTGACGCCACATGTCTATAGCATTGTGTTAGGGATACATTGTTCCCAATGAACGCTTTGAACACAGGTCGAAGTGAAGGCTGATCATGGCCAAGTCGACAGAACGTGAGCCAGCGGTGGAGGTGCTTATGCTGAAGGGATTGATAGAATACATTGCAAAGTCTCTGGTGGACAATCCTGAACAGGTTTTCGTTTCCGAGGTTGAGGGAGAGCAGACGTCTGTGCTCGAACTCAAGGTGGCCAAGGAAGATCTGGGCAAGGTGATCGGTAAACAGGGACGCACGGCCCGGGCCATGCGTACCATTTTGGGTGCTGCATCCACCAAGACCAAAAAGAGGGCTGTTCTCGAAATTCTGGAATAGTTTTCAGGATACGGGATCTGTCCGTACCGCTGAAGTATACAGCAGGGATCTTTGGGTATGGAGAAAATACAACTGGTCCATATCGGCAAGGTCCTCAGACCACATGGTCTCAAAGGGGAGCTGTGCATAGACATCTATGCAGACTCCCCTTTTCTCTTGGACCGGGTTTCCCGCATCTATTTTCAGCGACCGGGACATCGGCCAAAGCCTGTGGTCCTTTCCAGGTGGCAACCCCATGGCCAGCGGATCATCGTTGCTCTTGAGGCCACGGGAGGTCGCCGGGATGAGGCCGCATTCTGGACCGGGGCGGATATTCTTATGCGTGCTCGTGATCTGCCGGAACTGGACGAGGGCGAGTATTTTTGTCGCCAGCTGGAAGGGATGGATGTTTTTTTGCGCGGGGGAGAGTTTCTCGGTCACCTTGAGAACGTACTGAGTCTGTCGGGACGCGAGGTGTGGAAAATTATTACGGAAGATGGCAAGGAAATCCTTTTTCCTGCGGTGCAGGAATTTGTGGATTCCGTTGATATGGAACAGAAAAAAATTGTCATTACGCCTCCTGATGGCCTTTTGGATGTGTATTTATGAAGTTTACCATTGTTTCCATTTTTCCCCAATATTTCGAGTCCGTTTTTTCCTGCGGATTGATTTCTCGCAATATTGAAAAGGGATTGCTCGATGTTCAGGTGATTTCTCCCCGGGAATTTTCTCAGGATAAACACCATAACACCGATGACAGGGTGT
>JAQVZR010000021.1 GCA_028708105.1 Desulfoplanes sp.
ATGACCATAATCTGGATTTCATTATTCAGGGCGAACTAACGAACTTTGCTCAGTTCCTTTGAACTGTAGACAAAATCATCAAACGCGACATTATTATAAAGCCCCTTGAAATGATCACGCATCAACCGGATGGATGTGGTCACGCCTTCACGGATAGCAACCGAAGGAACGACAATGATGAATTTTTTGAACCCGTACATTTCGTGCAACTCGAGAAGGGTTCGCAGATATACATAGGTTTTGCCTGTACCAGTTTCCATTTCAACGGAAAAATTGGGAAATCCGTATTCATCATCCGGTTCGACAAGACGGGAAGAGACCGGGATGACATTGCGTTCCTGGATGGTATGCAAATTCTTGAGCATCCGGGGTTGAAACATGCTCAAATCAAGAGTGTTCACCGTCCCTTTCGAATTCAACAAGGGAAGCTGACCTTTAGAACCGGGAAAAACAAGGTCAAAGCTCCCCTGGCGTCTAGGCAATCCCTCAAATAAGTCAGTAACCGCCTTTATGGCTTCAAGCTGGTAGTCCAGTTCGGAATCAAACTGTAACTTCATATGAGTGTCCTTTCTCAAATTTCTCGGATAGTGAAGGGGAAGAGTGGTGAAACGGCATACAAGCGGTCCTACACCGTCCGGAAAACAATTTGATTGGATTTTTCCCGTCCCTGGTTCCGAGCGGCAAAAGTCTGCACTGCATTGGTTTTGAGTTCGTCATTGCCACGAAAAGCCCGGTCCAGACAGATAAATCGCATGGGCTCAGCCAAGGCAACGGCGTCGATGAGTTCACGGGTCACCTCGTCTTCCAGACAAATAAGAAGCGCTCCTTCGGCAATGGAAAAAATCGTCTTGTCGGCCATGGTCACCTGTGCGACCTTTTCAGTGGGCATAAAACCGGACTTGAGGAGCAATTCATACAAAAGATCTTCCTGAGTCGCCCCGGTCACGATGTGTTCGACATGCATCTGGAGCTGATGTTCGATGTTCTTAACGCCATCCTTCTCCTTCAATCTCCCGTCCCAGACTTTGAAATTGGACCGATCGAGTTTCAAAACTTTGAATCCGAGATCCTGTTCAGGCAGTTTTTTACGCAAGTGAGGAAGCATACCTTTCATTTCCTGCATTTTCCCAGATCGTTCTTCCTCAATTCTGGAGATGACTCGTCTGATGCGTTCCTTACCAATGTCTGCAATGGTTTTATACCCGGCCTTGAACGCCTCAGATTTTTCGTCGCATGGTTCAGGTAACTGGACCATGATAAACTTGCGATTGCCACCGTCTTGTTTATTCAGGTCAAGGACGGCATGGGCTGTTGTGGAGGAACCGGAGAAGAAATCGAGGATGATATCGCCATCCTTGCTCAAATATGAAACAAGCCTCCGCAGATCCCACCACGGCTTGGGATTATCAAATATTTTGGCACCCATGAGAACGTTAAAATCTTGAGTGACCTTTTGCGCATAACTATAAAAAACCGAGGGCATCACCTGTTCACTGCTTTCAAAAAGATAGGTAATTATGCGAGGGATTGTTGTTTCGTCTTCACCAAAAACAATCCGTCCATTATCATATTCTTCCCAAAATCTTTCTTTTGTGGGATAAATCCAACCGCGCGACGGTTTTTTGCAAACCAATCCGGTTCTCGGATGCGTTATATCATATCCTGGCCCTCCCCCTCCCGGCCAACTTATATTTCCGTCATCACGATACGGTCCTCGAGGGCCAACCTTTGAAAATCGGCTTAGTTTTTTTCGGGGATCAGAATTCGGCAATTTATTGTAAAATAAACGCCATTCTTTTTGGATTGAATCGAAGTCATTATTATATTTGTTCGTAAGTCTTTGAATAAACAGTTTTGCTTCCTCTATGCCTTCCTTGGGTTCGCGAAGTATCTTTTTGTTATCTAGAAGATGCTGCTTATTTTTTGAATAAACAAGCATGTATTCATGACCAACGGAAAAATATTTTGCGTCATTTTTGCGATTTTTATCCCAAACCAACGTGGCAAGAAAATTTTCTTCGCCAAACACATCGTCGACCAATGTTTTTAGGTTTTTGAATTCAGCGTCATCGATACTCAAAACGATAAATCCATCTTCCGTGAGCAAATTCCTCGCAAGATACAACCGTGGGTACATCATATTCAACCAATTGGTATGAAACCGTCCCTCATTAGGGGTATTGGATGAAAATTTTCTCCCCTCCCCGTCCGTCAATCCGGCATAGGCCAGATAGGTATCCAGGGACTCGGAATATTTATCAGGATAGATGAATTCCTTGCCCGTATTATACGGAGGATCAATATAGATCATCTTGATCTTGCCGTAATACGATTTTTGCAGGAGCTTGAGTACCTCGAGGTTATCCCCTTCAATAAAAAGATTTCCCGTGGCATCGAAATCAACGGATTCGTCCCGACAGGGTTTGAGCGTTGCCATGGAAGGGTCCTCAATGACCTTCATGCATTCTTTTTTTCCGGGCCAATCCATGCCGTAATGCTCTCGACGTGCCTCGAAAGTATCAGAAAATATGCCCAGTTCGGCCTTGAGCTTTTCGAAATCAATGCCTTCGCTGATTTCACCATCTTTGTTTCTGGTTTCCATAAACACATCGGGAAACATGGCCTTGAGTCGTTTCCGGTTGGTATCGGCGATATCCAGCGAAGCAAGTTCCTGTTTTTCGGGCATTATTGTGTCATCATTCATCTATGAATTCCTTATTCAAGTCTCCAGCCAATCGTAAAAAGCGGAGTTTCATGATCTTTTTGCTCCATACGGGCCTCGACCTCATCCAGCAAGGCATCTTTGTCTTTTTCCACATTACGGGCCGCCTTGTCGTACTCTTTCCAGGCATTGTCCCGTTTGGCATTCAGGGTTCGCAACTTCTTTTGGATCGCCAGCTTTTGCGGCAGATTGGGTGCCGACCGGGCCTGTTTTTTCAACACAGTGAGGGCATCGTCATATTTCTTGAGCACGGCTTTCAAGGTCTTGCGCTTATCCTCGGCCCACCGATCCAGCTTATCCATTTCTTCTTCAAAAAAAACAGCGTTGCGTTCTGCAATAGTTGCGAGAATCTTATTTTTTTGCTCTTCCAAAACGTTTCGGACATTGTTCGGATCGACAGCATGTGCCTTTTCAACTCTTGCAGGCAGATCAAACAACCGTCTGGCCTGTTTCGCATCCAATATCTGCCCTTCATCGGTTACGGCCGCCAACAGGACATAATCTTCCGATTCCAGAGTGTCCACGGTCATGCCATGGACACACAGAGTTCCGGATTGCCCGACCAATTCTTCCAGTATACTGATATGTCTCGGTGTTCCTGAATAGTCGAAAACAAGCATTACCGGAGGCAATTCCTTTTTCGCCGCAGTGTTCAGCACCCACTGAGCCAAAGGGTGCTGTAAGCGATAATGATGCCCCCGCTCGACCCCGGGTTTGAGCGTGTACCTGCCCGGCTCCACATTGGGGATGGATGTATCATGGAGGTCGAATGTCAGACTACGCTCGTCAAAATCTGCCTTGGAATGAAGCACGTGCTTTGATGTGTCCCAGAGCAGCGCCCCGTATTTGTTCAGGGAAGCCGTGGTCTCTATCTTATATACATTGAGTTTTTCGGCCACGTCCGCATCAAAATGTTCCAGCAGCTTTTGCCTGGTGGAACGCATGGTCTGACCAATCTCAGTTTCCATTTCTTTTTGCAGGGCGTCAAACGAGTTTTTGATTTCCTCGGAGGTTCGGCAGGTCTGATAAATTTCCGCAATACGTTTTTCAAAATTAACCCCGGACTCGATGTTCCCCAGCACCTCGTCACTTGCCCCGAACACCCCGTCAAAGAGTTTGAATTTTTCAGACAGCAGCTGAAACACACGCAAATCCGCTGCATTATCTCTGTTCAGAAAATTGATCACCACCACATCATGTTTCTGCCCATACCGATGACAGCGACCGATCCGCTGCTCTATCCGCTGGGGATTCCAAGGCAGATCATAGTTCACCACCAAAGAACAGAACTGAAGGTTGATGCCTTCGGCAGCGGCCTCAGTGGCAATCATAATCCGTGCACGATCCCTGAACTCTTCCACCAATGCAGCCCTGGTATCGGAACTGCGTGATCCTGTGATCGCATCGCTTCCCTGATGCCGGGCCTTCCATGCCGAGAATATGGTCCTAGCTCCCTGATCCGTATTGGTCCCGTTGAACAGGACAATATCACCGACATATCCGTTGGTTCTCAAGAGATCGGCCAGGTATTCCTGAGTCCGGCGCGATTCCGTAAAAATAACCGCCTTTTCCGCTCCGCCCAGTTCGGATGTGGTCCGAAAACCAACTTCCAATGCCTTGAGCAAGGCATTTCCTTTGGCATTTTCCGTAATGGTCACGGCCAGATCATGAAGCCCCTGAAGATCCTGGACTTCCTGTTCCAATTTTTTCCGTT
Source organism: Desulfoplanes sp. (assembly GCA_028708105.1). Taxonomy (GTDB): domain Bacteria; phylum Desulfobacterota; class Desulfovibrionia; order Desulfovibrionales; family Desulfomicrobiaceae; genus Desulfoplanes. The sequence goes on from JAQVZR010000021.1 coordinate 4,437, forward strand.
CTTTGGGCGTCAGAGACTCAACCGGTTCTTCTTCGTTCATCCCCAATTCATCGGCCAATTCCCCGTAGGCCTCATAATCTTCCTGAACCGTAGCAAGAGATTGCATCCGTTCATCTTCCAGAATCCGTCCCTTCAGCTTGTGCGCCATGGTGGCCAAAGCCCCTGCAATGGCAAAAGTGGAAGAAGCCAGAAGCTTGCGCAAAACCAGAATCATCAACGTCCGCTGGCCAGAAGGCAGGGCCATGAGATCCGGTCGTTGAAGATATTCAGAAATCATATCATACAGAACAACTTCATCTTCGGTAGGCGTAAAATCCTGGGTATAGGCCTTGCGTTCGGTGTAACGGATGTACTCAAGGACCTGACGTCGCAGGGTGCGTCTGCATACAGGGGCAAGACGAATTTTGAGTTCATCGAACCCGATATCAGAGGTAATACGGGCAAATTGGGTACGAAAACTTTTCAGGTCTCCAAAGGCGTGGTCATCGATAAAGGAGACCAGGCCATAGAGTTCGAGCAGGGAGTTTTGCAGCGGGGTTGCGGTGAGTAGGACCTTGGGCACATGGGCCAAGGCAGATTTGAGTTCCCGGGCTATTTTGTTCCCGGGTTTGTACACGTTTCTAAGACGGTGGGCCTCATCAATAACAACCAGGTCCCAATTGAGAGCACGGAGGCAATCCGATTTATTGCGTGCAAAAAAATAGGAACAAAGCACAATATCCGGACAGTCGAAAGGATTACGCTCGCCGGACTTGATAGCGGCGTTGAAAGCCCGCGCATCCATGATACGCGAAGGCAGATAGAATTTTTCCAGCAGTTCCTGATGCCACTGTTTACGTAGGCTGGCAGGAAGGATAATCAGAATCCTACGTTTTTTCTCGGCCCATTTCTGAGACAAGAGAATTCCGGCCTCAATGGTCTTCCCAAGCCCCACTTCATCGGCCAGAATGACCCCTTTTGAAAGCGGGGACCGGAAGGCGAACAGGGCGGCATCCACCTGATGCGGATTAAGATCCACCCGAGAATCCATGAGGGCTGCGGTAAATTTTTCAATACTGTCTGACGGCAGACGCCGTAAAAGCTCATGGGCATAGAGTTTGGCGTGGAAGTCGGTGAGCATTGCAAACATGGCGTTCGGAGTTGGACCTCGTTAAAATTGAACATATCGGGATAAAACATAGCACGTCATGGGCTATGCCCATTCGAACCAATTAACATCGTTGAGTTTATGCTTCCCAAAAACCTGTTTTCCACGTTAAAATGAACACCGCCGGCGTCAAATAACAGCAACAAAACCCTGCATAGATGTCATCCCCTCAAGCATGACAGATGCGTTAGGGCCTCCAGGGGGAGTGCCATTCGGGGCTGACCCCTCTAAGCAGGATTTCCTGCAGGGAAGAATCAAAGCAGCCTCTCGTAGATGCCTGAATGGATGTGCGGATTCGTGGTGTTCATTAAGAATTTTTCCCTTCAAAATCGATACTTCTTCTGGTCCGGTTCCAAAGAAAGTGACTGGCCCACGCCACGAAAACCATCCGAATTATACTTTTTCCTCTACCAAAGCCCTCCCAAATGCATTGACAGTCTCCTCGGATTCGCGTCCGGCAATTCGTTTCCCCATGGCAGTCTCAATTATGTCCAAAAGTCGAGTAGCCCGGTCAGCTATAAAATTGTCGAAATCATCAGCCCTAAGCAAATCAGGGGTGATGAGATGAGAAACGAGGTGTTTAGTCAACGCAAGTTCATCCACATTATGATTATCCACAATCCGCTTCAAATACGTTGAGGGAGCTTTACCCCCAAGGATGCGGTTGGTCCTGGCCATGAGAGGGGCCTTGTTGATGATACTATTCCAATATTTGCGTTTCAAACCTTGCTGCTCGCAATATTTTCTTGGAAAAATGTGATGAATATCCACGGCCTCATCGAAATAGTTAATCCGACCGATACCATCTCCGCTGATGAAATCCTGACTTCCTTCCCCCATCATCAGCCCCATGATGCCCTTGTAGGCAGCACTGTTTCTCGTCTGTAGAGACAGAAGACGCACAGGATCAAAAGTGGCGTCTCGCACGGTTACCGGAGATTCATCATCTTCGAGCCACTGAAAAAAATTCTGAACATCCAAAACAAAACGGGTCTCGTTAGCTCCCCCATACAATTCTCCAAGAACCCCACACCAGAACCATTGGGCGATCCTCTTTTTCACTGTATGATCATCGAAACGAGGTCCAAGTAACGAACATATCACGGACAAGGGAATCATCTGGGTTTGATAGGGAAGGTTCCGGGTATCGTATATCTTCTGGGAATGCAGAAACCTAGCGGCCTTGCGCAACCCAGTCATAAGTTCCTGACTGCCTGATCTGTAAGAAGCCAATTCGAGATTGAGGACGTCCCTTCGCTTACAACTGACGGCACTGCCTTTTTCAAGATTCCTCTTATAAGAACAAAGCAGGGTTATGGACGTAAGAAAATCTTTTTCGTTCATCCCATGCAGCACAGGGTCGATGTCTCGGAGAATTTTCTGCCGTTCTTCCCAGTCCTGACGCAAACGAAAATCATCGGCTGCATACGTAGCAGTAAGCAACTCGAATACCGTAAGTGAAACCCCACCAGTGTTCACGTCTTCAAAGACCTGGCAAACAGCCTCCTTAGGCGTCTCCTTGAGTAACTTGATGACCGGGATTTTGTATCTTTGGAAGGGAGCAAGCACATTGGACTGAAATTTGTGTCTGAATTTGATATGTTCCTTTTCGTATCCATGATATTCCTCAAAATTTATGCTCCAGAGGTCCGAGAGTTCAGGATCGAAAATGATGTTGATGGGAAACATCCTGGCCTCGAATTCCTTGGACGGATCGCTCAGATCGAGATCCACGACCCTCCCAAAATCATAGGTGACCACCCTTGTTTCAGGTACGGAAACCACAGCATCTAAACGATCCACAGATTCGTCCAGACATTTAACCATGTCTAAATAGTAGAACCGTTTCAAATCCTTCTTACGCGTATCACATGTCGTCACCGCTTCCTGATTTTTCAAGGAAAGGAACAAAGACGTCATCCGTTGCTGGCCGTCGAGCATGAGATAATCTGGCAACTTGCCCGTCCCGGAAACGCCTTCAAACACCCGAGGGGCAAACCGAACACCATCGCCACCTGTCTCCATGGTCATGAGAGCACCAATTGGATAACCTTGGGAAACGCTGGCAATAAGTGCTCTGATATGGTTGTCATCCCAGACCCAACCGCGCTGAAAATCAGGTAGCTGGATAATTTCCTCATCGATCTGCCGCAGCAGATCTCCAAGAAATGGTTCCTCGGTTCCAAAGGTATTGCTTATAGCAGGCATATATTATCTCCTTCAGTCCATTCGGGTCTGACCCCTTTAACCACATAATATCCCGAACTTTTTCGTTCAAAAACACCCGTTTTTCGGTCTTAGAATCAACCGGACTCAGCTCTATCACCTTCAACCATACAAAATAACAAACAGTTTAGTACAATTCAGACTCGCCAAAAATCTCCCTCCAATGGTGTTCCTCTTCTCTTCCTCAGCCCCTTCAATGACTATTTGGAGATCATCTCCTGCCAGAATCGATAGAACGCTTCCAATTCGGTTATCCTCGCATCCCTGTCCGGAATTTTTTCCAGGGTCAGGGCAAGCAAGGTTCTCCATCCAGCATCCGGGGGTTCGCTGGCAAGGGCGTTCATTTTGAAAACGACATCGAACGCACCTAATTTGCTGAATTCCGGCCAAAAGCTGGCGAACTGTGTTTCTTCCTCTTCGCATATCCTCTGACATCCGTAGACTTCCAGGAGAAATTCCTCCCGGCTCAGCAGGGGTTCTTCGGGGAAGTCATTTTCCACAACCATCTCATGATACTCTTCATAGCTAAAGATGGCATTTTCCACTTTTCTGACCACGGAAAAATCAGCCGTCTTTCCGAAATCTTCCGGAAACTCATACATCGGATAGCGCATCATCTCCTGCTCATACAACCCCCCAGTATCTCCGATACGCAAACCGTTCAGAACCTTATATCCTTCCGGATCGTCCCGGAGCTTCTGCTGTTCGGGGGTCAGTTCGGGAATATTTGCGGGAAGATACTCGGCCAGCCAGGAAAAATACTCTTCATCCGGGATATCATACCATGGTCTGCCGTCACTGGTTTCGGGGAAAGCATTCATGCGGTAATCTTTCTGGAGAACAAATCCAAAAAGTGTCATCCATTCCGGCCACGGGATTTCATATTTTCCGGCAATCAGCCCCATAGGGACTCTTCCGGCAAATCCGTTTTTCATATTCCCTCCATAAACCTGCAAGATAAAGAAGAAGTATTCTTACAGTTCCACCACCAATACCAAACATACCACTCATAAAACCGGTAAAAAGACCAACACTTATATAAATTATACTTTATATTAAACCAAACCCAGTTTCAGACCCATAGTTTTCGAACAGGTTATCACTGTTCAATTCTTTTTTCACCGCGAAGGGCACGAAGGGACGCGAAGGGTGAAGAATCTGGGATAGATTGGGCTTTGTTTTGTTGCTTTTCTTCGCGTTTCTTAGCGTTCTTCGCGGTGAAAAAAACTCAATCCCTCAAACGTGGTTTGGTTTATCATAACTTTTTAGCTTTCAATAATCTTATACCATTTATATTTTGTATTTTCATTTGTTGAATGGCAGTGTCATTCAAAATTATGAGGCGTTCTGCCTGAGATAGAACTTTATGGAAGAAATGAGCATTCAACGCTTCAAGGTTGGCCAAGTAGACAAATTGAAAAACAAAAATTCAAAAAATCGCTATCACAGTCTGACATTGATGTTAATACACCCTGCCAACTGATTTTCGGCAAAAACCCTACCATGGAACCCTACCATCACCCGGCGGCACACTGTAGACCACGTACTCCATCAAAATGAATCAGGCGCACAAAGAGACTATGGAAAAAATAGCCTAAAATATGCCGTAATCATAATATATTCAAAAAAATAAAACGGAATATTTCGACCGAACATACTCGAAAGGGGGGATACTTTCGGGAATCACACGTAGGGGAAAACACGGTACGTGATCGTGGAAAAAGGGAGGGGGATTGAACTCTAGGTAGGGTTAAAAATAATTCTTTTTGATCGACAGGAATGGTCCATCTGATTCCGGATTATGCGGGGAACGCCCTAGGATATACGGGGAGAGGCTAAGGGGCAAACGGACGCGAGCTTCCTCCCTTGCGGCCATGGGGTCTAACCCGAATGGGCATTCAACGTTTCAAGGTTGCCCAGGCAGATCAGTTGGGAGACATTGGCCTCATCACGGATATTCCCTTTTTCCCCGGATTTTTATCCCGCCACTGCCTGGCGGTTTTGCCGAACAGGGCCATGTTCAGCAGATCCGCCTCGGTGGCATAGATGACATTGATCTGGCTATGAGAAAGGGTTGGGGGAAAGAACAGAGAGGGCGCGCAGATTGACAGGAAATACCAATGTGATTAATATTTGATAATTATCAAATAAAAGGAGAATAATTATGCCTCTAGTCAGCTATCTTTCTGCAACCACCTTGTCCAAACAGACATCGGCAACGTTGGATTCCCTTGATAGTGGAGAGCTCGACACCATGATCATCATGAAAAATAACACCCCCAAGGCGGTGCTGCTTTCCATGGAAGCTTACGAGACCATGGTGGAAGAACTCGAAGACCTGCGGCTGGAAGCCATTGCCCAAAGCCGGGTCAGGAGTTTTGATCCCAACAGGGCCTTGACCCACGAAGCCATGATGGAAAAATTTGCCAAATGACATGGTCAGTAATCTATCATCACGGAGTGGAGGAGGATCTCGAAGGAATCGGAAAATCCATGGCCCGAAGAGTTCTCAAGGCGATCGAGAAAAAATTGACAAAAGCTCCCCTCGCCTACGGCATGCCGCTGTCCGGGAACCTAGCCGACTTTCGGAAATTGAGGGTCGGGGACTGCCGTGTTGTGTATCAGGTTATCGGGACTGAAGTTGTCGTATATGTTCTGGCAGTCGGATTTCGACGGAACAAGGATGTTTACAAGATCGCAGGAAAAAGGGAATAATTCCGAAAAATTCCAAGCAAACCACAGGAGTGTTTAACCTGAGAAAAGAAGAAAATACCTTTCTCCTTAAAATATGAATATAATTCTATGGAACTCCATAGCCTTACCGCGAGAGAATACTATGACATAAGGCAATATTCGATTGCGTTACAACACGATTAATTACCGTTTTTCAATTGCCCCTTTTGTACGCCGAATCATGATCCGGATGCAGTGACAATATACGCAGGTACTCCCCTTCACTGCAACCTATACCCCGAAACCCCTTACCCTCCCTGAAGCTGTAAAGCCTTGCTCCGGATGGTCCCTGTTTGGACAAAATCATTTCCCATTTGAGCCCCTGATCGGCATATATCTGCGGCCACGTCATTTTGGACATCTTCCGGAGTGTAGTTAAACCATATATGGACCCATAGTTTTCGAACAGGTTATCACTGTTCAATTCTTTTCTCACCGCAAAGAGCACGAAGGAACGCGAAGAAAGACAAAAAAATCAATATGCCTCGTAACTATTCTCAGGCTGTCAGTTTTTTTCTAATAAATTGATAAAGATGGCACCCAATGGCTGCCAGGATAGTAGATTCCGCAATCCACTCTGCGCAAGTCCTTCTGGCCAAGATGTTTATTTCATCTGAAAATTGTTTAGAGGCACATGTTATAATAACCAAAAGAAATGACCACATCCCGTATCCATTTTCCGATTGGGTTATGGTCACCTTGAAAACTAAAAATCCTGTAGTTGATACGAAAAAAACCGTAGAAAATGCGGGAAAAAAGGGGAGACAGAAAAAAAAGGGATAGAGGAGACGGAGAGACGGGAGACGGACAGTCACAACCTGCCTTTGCTCTTCCAGACCTTTGTGATTGACAAATGACGGTTGGTGGATAGAAATCGTCGTGGTCGTTGGTCACCCATCATCCGCGGTTTTCCAGCAACGGCGTCGTCAGTCCGCGTCACGGTCTGGATGAACCACACCAACATTTCACCCCGGTGCTATTGCAGTATGTCGGCTATGGATACTCATATATATCGTCCCCTGGTTTTTCTGCTGCTGAGCTTCTTGCTCATGCCTACGAATCCTGGTCATGCGGCGACAAACCATCAGTTCCTGAGCCATCACCAGGGTCCCATTGCCTTTTTCCCTGCCCTCAACGAAGAAGCTCCATCTGAAGCTTTCAGACTTGGCGAATCCAGTCCGTGTTCCAACTTCCCATCGTCGGCAACAGCTCTTCTCCCGGCTGCAATTTCAATAGATTGCAACGGGAGGATTGTACCCTTTCGTGCGGGATACGGTGATCGCCTTATCCCCAATCTCGGGGCAGAATCCATAGCGATCAGGGCCTCCCCGTTCCATGGCGTGATAATATCATCATTGATCATTGTACCCGGGCGTTCAGTCGCCCGAGATGAACTTGATTTTCATGGAACAACGGAGGTTGTATGAACAAGATCAATTCCCCTTCGTCCAATGACGAACAGATGCGCACTTCAAATCCTGAAATCGCCATCGCCAACAGAAAACGCACCAACAGAGAACAACTCATTGCCGGCTTGAAGATGGCCGTCATCGCCAGCATCTTTCTGCTGGCGATCTGGCTGCTTGAGAGATAGGCGATCCAACCGCTTCATGGCTTTATCAAAATCAAAATGTCGATGTCATAAAAATTCTACAAGGAAGCAGTAGGCTTATTCAGTTAATACCACGATTGGTAACCCTCGTTTCAAAAGTTCCAAAATACAGCAAGCGCTCAAAGGAAATGAGATGGAAAAAAAATATGTGGATGTCTTAGTGATAGAAGACAGTAAAACGCTCTGTATTGTCCTGGGACGCATGCTGGAAGAAAACGGATTCTCATACACAACCGCAGCTTCGGCGTATGAAGCCCTGGAACTTTTGAAAACGATTGAGCCTCGGATGCTGATCGCGGACTATGTCATGCCGGGTATGGACGGGGTGGAATTGTTACGATCCTTTTGTCAGACAAATGTTCCGCCTTTTTATCCTCTTCTTTTTTCAGGTGCTGAGAATCCTGCAGTGGACAAGCTGGCTCTCTCGTCCGGTTTTGCAGAGTGTATCCATAAATCCGAGGGATTGGATTATCTTTTGGCCCGTGTTAGAGAGGTTTTGATGGGTGATAATCAGAAAAAAGATTTTGTTCTTATTGTTGAGGACAGTATCAGTCAGGCCACACGCTTACGCTATATGATCGAAAAGGCAGGGTTGCCGTGCCAGCTTGCACGTGATGGCCGGGATGCTCTGGATCTGATGGCAGGCAGCAGGCCCCAATTAGTGGTAAGTGATATCCGTATGCCGAACATGGACGGTTTTGCTCTGTGCACCGCCATGAAGGCGGATTCTGCATTACGCAGTATCCCTGTTGTACTTATGACCTCCCTGGCTTCGCTGAAGGATATTACCGGGGCGCTCCAGGTGGGTGCAGACTATTATTTTCCTAAAGATGCCGATGACAGTTATATTGTATCCAAACTAAAAAAACTTTTTGGAGACTAGTCTCGGGAAGAAGGGGATGCGTCTGCTTTTACCGTGGCAGCTATGGATAAAGAGTTTTCCCTTTCCGTC
>JAQVZR010000325.1 GCA_028708105.1 Desulfoplanes sp.
GTTGCACTTCGTACTCCCGGCCATACTCTGCCTGATTATTGCCGAATACATGCGCAAAAAAGGATGGATCGCCTTTGGGGATATGAAGCTGCCATAAACATCTCAAACATTGTCACAGTGCGCTGCACATATCCATAATTCTATGTAAAAAAAGGGGACGTCTATCAAGACGTCCCCTTTTTTTACAAATTCAGAACATGAACCAACTACCATTTAAGTAAGGAGACAACCCATGCCCATAATTACAGCAAGCGAAGCCCGCGCCAATATATATCGCATTATTGATGACCCGGCATTGTCCCATCAGCCGGTAGTAATCACGAGCAAAAGAAACAAGGCGGTGCTCATTGCCGAAGAAGATTGGCAGGCGATCCAGGAAACACTTTTTTTGCTCTCAGTACCCGGCATGCGTGAATCAATCAGGGAAGGCATGGGCACACCGGTTGAAGAATGCAGGCAAGAGCTTGGCTGGTAATTTGGCGCGTGGTGTAGACAAAACAAGCCCAGCAAGCTGCCAAAAAATATTCTGCAAACGGCTTACGTTCCAAAACAAAAAAACTCCTGACCCTCCTTTCCCCTATGCGTACAAAACAATAACCCTGTTTTTAGTATCCAAACATGCCCCGGTAAAACCAAAATCACAAAAAAACATACTTTCCAGAGAATTATCTTCTAAATTTTGGACTAATTCGCTTAAATTATCAATGGTGACATCTTGAGGATCACTAAAAGCACATATTGAAAATATATCCGTTGATTTCAGAATATCAGGTGCTTCTAGTGGGATACTCTCACGGAACCTTTTCATTTTTTGTATAGTTTCGGATTCAAACAGTGCACACTTTGTTCTCTTGCCACCGAAGCATTCCAGTAAATCACCTGGATCAATAGACATTAATAGCGGCATATACCATATACCCATAAGATAATATAAGACAGTGGCTACCTCAACATCAAAGTTTTTATCATCAAGCTCAATACATATCTCATAACTTTTTAATGGATACGTCATGTGTTTATTTGGACAAATACAGATAACAATGGGCATACTAAACTCATCATACATATCCTGCAATGTATCCAATATAACCCTTCTAAAATGTATGAACAGGTTAGATGTTATATCCCCTACCAAAAAATACATATCCGTCTTTATTAATTTTACATTCATTAATTCCGATATGTCATCACTACAAAAAGAATCAATACGAATAGTATTACTCAACAACTCACATTGTCGCTGATAATCATCATCTCCATCAAAACAATCCAATGGCATATCTTTCATATTGGATATGATTCTTTTTTTTATTTTTTTAATGGAGTTACAGGTTCCGCAGCCTTTTTCGAAAATAACAACATGTGACTTCCAATCTGTGTTTATGTTATTCATCTTGGCTCTTGTTGTGTTTGCTGAACCAGATATACGCAGTTTTTTTGCGCCCCGTCCGGAATGGAACTATTCCACATCCCAATCCTCGTCTTCATCTGTCTCATTATTTTTCTGCAGGCCGTCCAGAATTTCTTCGTCGTCAGGAAGCTCGTCTGGATCATGGAGATTATCATCTAAAATCAGATCAATTTTCGTAACGATAAAGACGATATTCTCGGCCAACTGAGTGATATTGAGATCAAGCAAAGGAACGGACTCAATATCGAGACACCATTCTCTTTTCGATCCATCCTTACGCCTACGAACTTCCCCTCCAAAAAAGATTTCCAAACGATTCAGTTCCCGCCATGCGGCCCTGCGATATGTGGAATTCCAGCGAATGAAAATTCCGAAGGAAGGTACACCTTCCTCAAGAAACAAGCGCACACCCAGCAGAGGTATGAGACAACCCAAATCATCCTCGTCATAGTCCTCGTCAATATCTTCAGAAATATTTTTGTTCAGTACCAGTTCCCACTCTAATTCATACGCTTCTATTTTAGCATCTGTAGGCCATAACAATACTCCTTTTACGTCAGCATCATGGACATGTTTGACGATTGAATGCTTGAGACGATCAATACATTTTTCAGCAATAACGCGTTTCATAAGATACTCGTTGAGACCTCTACGACTCATTGGCATTACTCTCTCCTTTTGTTGAGACCAGACCGTTTGCTTTTTTCAAAAAAAAGGATAAGCCAATAGTGTTCGAGAAATTCGAACGTTATACGTACATTTTATTCACTTTATTTCAAAACATTACATATAGTTATATGTCAACAAGCCATAGTGATGACACTCCCGCGATCAAAGCTGTTAAACTGTACAATCTTCTGCTTTATTCAGGCCGGGAGCACTCTCTCAGCCAACTTGCCAAAAAATTTAACTGCGCCAAGTCAACGGTCTCCCGACATATCGAAGCATTAGAGTGCGCCTTTCCCAATACAATCACGAGAAAAAAAGCAAACGGGCAGATATTTTTTTGCTTCAAGCCCCCAAAATCGGTGCCCAGCACCTCCCTCGATTCCGAAGAATTACGTGCACTCGCATTGTGTAAACAAATTGGGGACGCCGTATTACCACAGACGATCAAGGACAAGGTCGAAAACGCAGTACTGCAAGCAGCGACTTTGATCCGGAACTATGATGAACGTGGCGAGATCAACGCACCGCTCAATATTCCACGATTCAAGGGCCGCATAGATTACACGCCCCATAGTGAAACCATCCAGAAAATAATCCAGGCTATTGATAAAAAAATCGTTTGTGAGGTTCTCTACGAGTCAGGCAACACGCCGAAAGTGTTTCATGCGGGGTTTATGCGGCTGGTAAGTTTTCATGATGCCCTCTATGCCGAAGGCTATCTGACGCATGACCGTGCCCCCGAGCAGGGATGCTCAATCACCTTTGCAATGCATCGCATAGCAAATGTCGTATTGTTACAATTGAATCATGACTTCGAAAAGATGCCCGAGCCCTCAGACTATTTCGGTTTCATGGAGGAAGAACCTTTCAATGTGAAAATCAGATTTTCCCCCTCCGTGATCCGCTATGTTCTGGAACGCGAATGGAGCACCGAACAAAAAGCGACACGTCACAGAGACGGAAGTGCCACACTGACGTTCATGGCACAGAGCCGTTTTGAGGTACTTTCCTGGGTATTGAGTTTTGGCGACAAAGCGAAGGTGCTAACCCCCAAATTTCTGAAGGAA
>JAQVZR010000326.1 GCA_028708105.1 Desulfoplanes sp.
ACCATATGAGCACCCTCGAAACCTTTGTCCTGCCCTGGATTGTGCTGCAGCATGTGCCCATGACGTTTGTGGTCAAAAAAGGGTTGTTAAAAATTCCTTTTTTCGGTGTGGTTACTGCTGGATGGGACCCTATTGCCGTGGGAAGAACAAATCCCCGAGAGGATTTAGCCTGTGTGTTAAAGGAGGGCCAGGAACGCCTTCACCGTGGCATTTCAGTGGTCGTCTTTCCCCAGAGCACCCGGATGCTCATATTTAACCCTGCCCAGTTTAATACCATCGGTGTCAAACTGGCCCGCCGGGCCAAGGTGCCCGTTGTTCCTCTGGCGTTAAAAACCGATGCCTGGGCCAATGGCAAGCGGCTCAAAGATTTTGGTCCCATTGATGCTTCAAAGACCATCCGGTTTTGTTTTGGAGAACCTATGGAGGTGACGGGAAACGGCAGGGCGGAACATGAAAAATGTGTGGATTTTGTGCAGAGGAAGTTGGAGGAGTGGGGCGATAGATAGATGCTATATGACTGTCATTATTACGTATTCATGTTATTTAACTAAACCAAACCACGTTTGAGGGGTTGAGTTTTTTTCACCGCAAAGAACGCTAAGGAACGCGAAGAAAAGCAATAAAACAAAGCTCAATCTATCCCAGATTCTTCCCCCTTCGCGTTCCTTCGTGCCCTTCGCGGTGAAAAAAGAATTGAACTGTGATAACCTGTTCGAAAACTATGGTTCTGAAACTGGGTTTGGTTTAAACCAGACCTACTTTGAGATCCATAGTTTTTGATTCCACGGACGGATATACGTTCCGGTATCAATGCTTATCAGCTTAAGAACTCATCAGCTCATGAGCTCTTAAGTCAAGAATCTCTGTTTGGTCCATCACAAAAGCTCACGTTTTCAATCTGGTTTTAGTTTAGGATTTCGATACGTAATTTAGGCGAAGATCTGCGATACAGGGTACGTACCCTTTCCGCTCAAGCCAGAGGTGAGCTCGAACTCCTCGTCGGCTCCGCATGTTTACCCGCCATTATGTCCCTCCTTACGCTCGCAGTTGTTGACCTCATGGTTTTTACCCCTTCAATCTTTTCATCGAATACATGCCCATTACCTCGGCTACGGGGATAAATTTCCTCTCATCCTTTGACGTGAGCAGGTGCTTTACCCCGTCAAAGACCTCGTTGACAAATGATTTGCTGCCGATGATCCCTGAGCATTGCTTTGTTGACTTTTCATGCGTTGGTGCTATGCGATAATTCTATAAATCATGCAAGGAGGCGTCATGGAAGTTATCAAAACAGTTGGTAGTAGTGGTCAAATATCCTTGGGTAAAAAATTTGCGGGTCAAACCGTCATGGTCAGTGAGGTTGATACTGGAGTCTGGATTGTCAAGCTAGGGCGATTTATCCCTGATAATGAAAAATGGATTCATGCTTCAGATGTGCAGATAGAACTTAACGAGGCCATCGATTGGGCAGAAAAAAATTCTCCCAAGGAGACTGATCTTGATCTATTAGAAGGTCAGATCAAATGAGTTCTGAAAGGCCGGATCAACGCATTTTGCTGGATTTGAATAATCCGATTTTTCAGCGGACACTTTTTGATCTCAATAAAAATGATCAGCGGAATATTTTAAATACGTTCCGAAAAATATCGAATATGACATGGTCGCAGATGTACTCAGATCGTGGCATAAAATGGGAAGCCATTCTCTCCCAAAAGGGACCTGGTGGGTGTAGACTGTATAGTTTGCGCATAAGCAAGGGATTTCGGGGGGTGGGATATCGTGACCGTGCATGGTTACGTATACTTTCTTTGTACCCCGATCATGATTCTGCCTATAAATAGCCCGCAATGTCTCGATATAAAGAATGGTTAACCCTCCCCATGCTCCCGTTATGCCGTTTGTCGAAGTGCTTTTTATCGAGGCTGCAAAGTTCTAAGCTAGCCCCTCCTCTTTTTCTCCCCCCCTTTTTCCATTCTGATACCGCCCTGTGCCCTGTAGGGGCACAGGGCGCGCAGTGCCCTTTCCCCCGGATTCCAGCGAGAGAATGTTTACGTCGTCCCTATGTCCTTTGCCCCCTCTTCACGGTTGTAATCTCTTCATGGAATACACGCCTTCAGCTCCGGCCAGGTGGGTGAATGTCCTGGTGTCCTTTGATTTCAGAAGGTGTTTGACCCCGTCGAAAACCTCCTGCACGAATTCCTTTGAGCCCAGAATGCCGGCATCCGAGAAGTATCTGGTCCGGTAGCAGAAGAGCTCGAACCGTTTGATCTCGAAATTCTTTTTCCGTTCTCTGGCCACGATTTTCGCATCCATTTGTTTGCCTTTACCTGTGTCCACTGCCCCGGTTTCATAGACGAATTGTCTGTAGGCCCGAATGATGGCCGCTGGATCGTGTTCCCCCCATTCCTTCATTCCGAAATCCATGGAGAGCAGGTTTTCCTTGTTGTTTGTCTGGACATGATAGCCCAGAGAGCACCAGCGGTAGAGCTCCGGGCGTTTGACGATCCCTGCGCGGATGGGATTCAGGTCCACATAGGCCAGGAGGTTGATCAGGGAACGGCCGTTCTGGACGATGAGTGACTTGAACCGATCCCCCCAGAAATAGCCTTTGCGGTTGTGGCGTTTGTTGTAAAAGCGGGTAAAACCCTGCTTGATATCCTTGATGAATTTGGAAAGGGAGGACCAGCGCTCGCGGAAGGTGGCAATGGTTTGGGGGCCGAACTCCCGACCTTCGGGAAACCATTTTTCAAGGCGTGCCTGCATGTCCTCGTCGGAAAGATGATTTTTGGTGTGCATGCGGACCACGAGATGGAGGTGGTTGGACATGATGCAGAATCCGAGGACATCCGCGAAATAGAACCGGCTCAGATTTTTGATGAGATTGAGGAGGTAGTCCTTCTCGGTGTCGCCAAGAGGGAAACCATTGAGGGCGGTTCTTGAAATGACGTGGTAGACGGTGGGGATGTCAGTACGGATGAACCTTGCGATGCGTGGCATGAGGCGATCTCCGTGGTTGGTTTGTAGAGTAACATGTTGGAAAGATAGGGAGGATGATGAACTTGATGGAAGGGTTAACACATAGCTGGGATTAGTTCAATATATAACCCGTCCCCATG